>JAACTI010000363.1 GCA_009993495.1 Deltaproteobacteria bacterium
ATACTCTCTCCTCTCACCTCTTATTCGAATTTCGAAACCTTCACGCACCGCCCCCACTCCTAAAATGTTCTTTGAAGGTTTGACCCCAAGCCCTTTTGCAAGATCTGATCCTCTCTCTATGCTTGGCCGCTAAAACGGGCGCTGTCCCTCTATTACCAAATCGTTCTTTGAAGGTTTGACCCCAAGCCCTTTCAAGAATTTGTTTATGGAAGCGTGTTTATGGCAATCAAGTATGTCAAGACTCCCAAAACAATCCAACCAACCAAGTCCAAAACTTTTAGCAAGGTCCTGTTCTCTCTGAACTTTCGATGCAGTATTATTTCAAGGACTATAAAAGCGACCACGGCGGCCATGCCAAGATAGAAGGTTCTCTGCGGGACATTTTCCCGATTATAATTAAGTAAGAGGAGTGTAACCCCAACGAGGAAGACCCCAAAAGCAACTCGAGTTATTTTTCCAGCCAATCTTCTTTTATTGGGATACTGTTCCTTTGTCGCATTCATCATCTTTACACTTCTTCTTGCAATTGTTATACGCCTGGTAACACTTCAATGACAGGCCTTGGTTAACGCCAACTCCGGCCGCTGAGCAAACAGTCCTGCAGAGTATTGGAGCCTTTGTAACCGTAACGCATATGGTATTGCAAACAACCCCAGTTGTGCCTCCGGCGATGCCAGCCAAGAAGTAGCATCTCTTCCGAAATGTTTCGCAATCCCCACAGGAAACAAGCCCAAAAGGATCTATAAAGTTCATTGGATTATTAACAGCATACACGTACAGGTTAATACCACCTGCGAGTCCTATCGAGTCCACTGACAAATACCGCCCCACCTGCGGGTCATAATATCTGTGCCAGTTGTAGTGCAACCCTGTCTCGGCATCGTAGTATTGGCCGGGGAAGCGGAGGTTGTTGGTCACCACTTCTGTTGTGATCTGTGCTTCGCCGAATGCACCGTACTCCGCCTGCCAGACGACGCGCTGTGTGGCATCGGTCATGAGTTGCGGCGTGCCGAGGTGGTCGTTGTGATAATAGTAGGCGTTTGTTCCTTGCACCATTGCAAGCGGATCGGTCATGAAGGTCGTTTGCGGATTGAAGAGGTATCGCTTTGTTTCCGTGCCTGTGCCGTCGTATTCGGCGTAGAGCCCTTCGGGCAGGTACACGTATTCCGTGATCACTCCGCCTGCATCTTTCTTTACTCGGCGATTGAGGGCATCATATTGATAGGTGGCGATGGTGGAGCCGTTGACTGTGACTTGGGTGAGGCGATTATCGAAATCGTAGACATAGCTCGTGGTGCCGGTCCCGTCATTCTTGCTTTCCCGATTGCCGTTCTCATCGTAGGTGTAAGTCACGCCTTCTGCAGTTTTGAGCTGGTTGTTCTCGTTGTGTGTCCACGTTGCTCCTCCCTTGTAAGTCAGGCGGTTGCCGACCGGATCATACGTGAAGCTTTCCCCTTCGGCCACGGCGTTCGTGAGCCTGTAGAGATCGTCGTAAGCATAATGCTTGGTCTCGGTGCCGGCGATGTCGGTGACGTTGCTGACTCCATCGTAGCTGTAGACTCGATTGGAGAGCACGCTGCCACCGTTGGCTTTGTGCTCCAAGGTTGAAAGCCTGTTTCGGATGTCGAATCCGTAGTCCGCGACCATGGTGTTGGGGAAGATCCGCTTATCCGGACGGCCTAATGCGTCATAGTCCTGGTCGATGGTTCCGGCAACAGGGTCGGTGATCGTATCGAGGCGATTCTCGTGGTCGTAAGTATAGGTGACCTCCCTTCCTTCAGGATCGGTCAGGGTTTTACGGGTCCCATACTTGTAGTAGGTGAATGTAAATACCTTGGTCCCCTGTCTGAGCAGCGTGACTCTTCCCTGTTCGTCGTAATCGTAGTGCAGGGCCGCGGATGGATTCACGGCATCCACGGTTCTTCCGACCTTGTCGTACTGGATGTTCTGTGATGTCGCATCGGGATAGTCAATCCTGTAGATCCTGTTGATCCTGTCGAAATCATATTGGATGGTCCTTCCCCGGCGGTCGATCTTATAATCCAGTGTTCCGTCATGGTTCCAGGCATAGATCTCGTATTTGCCTTGGGTTTCGCCGTCCGAGATTCTCGGAGGCTGGGTCTGTTTGACAAGGCGATTTAAAGGATCATACTCAAACCGGGTGACGTTGCCCTTGGCGTCGGTCAGCGAGGTCAGATTGCCTGCGGCGTCA
>JAACTI010000364.1 GCA_009993495.1 Deltaproteobacteria bacterium
TCCCGAACACAGAAGTTAAGTCCTACCGCGCCGATGATACTGCATGGGAGACTGTGTGGGAAAGTAGGTCGCTGCCGAAATTATCTGAAAAAGCCCCCAGACTCGTGAGAGTTTGGGGGCTTTTTTTATTTGTGCTTCAGCGTAGAAGTTGCAAGTTTAACAAACGAAACTAGTTTCGATTTCCATCCAGGCCGTAGCTTTTAATTTTGCGATGCAGATTTGAACGTTCCAGACCGATAAGCTCGGCTGTTTTGGAGATATTCCAGTTATTTTCTTCGAGCTTTTGATGCAGGTACTGTTTTTCAAAGAGTTCTTTCGCATCTCGGTAGGAGTCAGCTGCGAGTGGGGTGTTGTCCCCGGCGTCTTCGCTGCCATGAAAGGGCGCATTTGTCGTGATGGCTGCGGGGAGGTGTTCGAGGGTGATCCGCTGATCCGAGGTCATAATAACCAGGCGTTCAATCAAATTTTTCAATTCACGAATATTTCCTGGCCAGCTGTAGGTGGTCATTGCCGCCAAGGCATCAGCTGAAATTTGTTTAATCTTCCGACTTTCCTGACGACAAAAATAGGTTAGAAAGTGATCTGCCAAGCGTTGAATATCTTCACGGCGTTCTCTGAGCGGCGGAACCTGAAAGGGTAAAACATTCAGACGAAAATAGAGGTCTTCACGAAAATTTCCCGCTTTTATTTCCGCTTCAAGGCTTTTATTGGTGGCAGCAATGACGCGCACATCCACTTCAATTGTGCGATTACCACCGACGCGTTCAAATTTGCGTTCTTGCAGAATGCGGAGAATTTTGGCCTGGGTCTTTAAGCTCATATCACCTATTTCGTCGAGGAACAGGGTGCCGCAATGAGCTTGATCAAATTTCCCTTTACGCGCGACGGTCGCACCGGTAAACGCGCCTTTTTCGTGGCCGAACAACTCCGACTCAATCAGTTCTTCGGGAATGGCGGCACAGTTGACTTCGACAAAGGGTTGCTCGGCGCGATGTGATTGGTGGTGAATGGCTCTTGCGACCAGTTCTTTGCCGGTGCCATTTTCACCGGTAATCAAGACCCAGCCATTACTTGGAGCTGCAACGCTGATATGGTTTTTAAGCTGCAAAATTGGCTTGCTTTCACCGATCATTTCATATTCTTTGTGGATTTTGGCTTTCAGCGCCTGGTTTTCCACCAAGAGTTGACTGACTTTGAGGGCGTTTTGAATGCTTAAGAGAACTTTTTCCAGCGACAGGGGTTTTTCAATAAAATCGTAGGCACCGAGGCGCGTGGCTTTGACTGCGGTTTCAATGGTGCCATGGCCACTCATCATGACCACCGGCTGGTGAGGGCGTAAATCTTTGATGCGTGACAGGGCTTTCAGCCCGTCAATCCCTGGCATCCAAATATCGAGAAGTATCAGATCGGGATCTTCTTCCTGGGCTTTGCGAATCGCATCTTCGCCGGTACTGGCGAAGATGGGGCGAAAGCCTTCATCCATTAAAATGCCTTCCAGGCTTAGACGAATATTTTCTTCATCATCGACGACGAGGATTGTTTGCATGCTTTGACTCGATTAACTGTTGATGGTGCGATTTAAGGGAAGCTCAATAATAAATTTGGCCCCATGGGGCTGATTGTCGCGTACCCGAATGTAGCCATTGTGGTCGGAAATGATGGTTGAGACAATGGTCAAACCTAGTCCGGTGCCGCTTTTTTTGGTCGAAAAATAAGGTTCAAACAGACGTTCCTTGTCCGCAGCGGAGATGCCGGTTCCCTGATCAGCCACCGAAAGGGTGATGATTTGTAGTTCCTGATTATAAAGGGTTTCAATCTCAATGACACCCTTATTCTGACTGGCCGCCAGGGCGTTTTCAAGCAGGTTTATCATAACCCGCTTGATTTGCTCGCGGTCGAGGTTAACCTGGGGCAAGCTGTCATCCTGGGTAAAATTAAATATGATGGCTTTATGTCCCTGCCGGTAGAGTACCAAAGTTTCGTTGATCAATTCATTCAAGTTGCACGCAGCAGGGTTAGTGGCGGGTAAGCGGGCAAAATTTGAAAATTCATTGACGAGATTTTTCAATTCTTCCACCTGGGTGATAATCATTTGGGTGCATTCGTCAAAGACCTTGTCGTTTTCATCAAAGCGTGCCAGGTAGCGACGGCGCAGGCGTTGCGCCGACAGCTGAACCGGGGTTAAGGGGTTTT
>JAACTI010000371.1 GCA_009993495.1 Deltaproteobacteria bacterium
TACGCCGACCGCGGCGTCTGGGCCTGGTTGAAACTGCTTTTTCTGCAGTATCAGCCGGGTCGTTTGTCGCGACTGCGGGCTGGGGCTCAACCTGTGCCGCGTCGGGCTCGGTGGTTTCTGCGGTCGGGGGGGTCGCAGGGGTTTCGTCGCTGCGTTCCGTGCGCCGCCGCTTCCGGCGCCGCCGCCGCTTACTGCTGGCACTTTCGGCACTGGGCGCCGTTTCCGCACCGCCAAGTTCGGCGGCTACGACCTCTTCGGGTATCTCCGGGCCGGTTAACTCGGCTGCAACGGCGCTCATGGGAGCAGATTCGGGCTCGTCGTCGACTTCTTCCTGTTCGCTGATGGCGGCCAGGGCTTCCTCCATGCCAATCGCATGGGAAACCGGGGCTTCGTCCATTTCGGGTAACCGGGTTTTTTCACGCTTGTGTTGTTCCAGTTCCATGGCCCCAGGCAGGGCTTCGGCGCTGGCAATAATTTCAATTTTCAACGCAAAGCGTTGTTCCAGTTCACTCAGGCTTTGGCGATGCTCATTATGTAAATAATTAGCGACATCAATCGGGACTTCCACCGAGATTCTGCCGATCTGGCCCTTGGAGACACTGGTATGCAGCTGGCGCAAGAGGGCGACGGCCTGAGCTTCGGGTGACTTGACCTTGCCGAGGCCATGGCAGTGGGGGCATTCGAGGTAGGCACCCACCGACAGGGTTGGACGAATGCGCTGGCGCGAAAGCTCCAGCAGACCAAACTGCGTGATTTTGCCGAGGGTGATGCGGGCTTTATCGTCTTTGATGCTGTCGCGCAGGGTGTTTTCAACTTCACGAATCTTTTTCTGGTCGCGCATATCGATGAAATCGATGACGATCAACCCGCCCAGATCGCGCAGGCGCAGCTGGCGACCAATTTCAGCTGCCGCTTCAATGTTGCTGCGCGCGGCCGTAGCTTCAATGCCTTTTTCACCGCCCATGCGCCCCGAATTGACATCAATGGCCACCAGGGCCTCTGTTTGATCAATCACAATGGAGCCACCTGCGGGCAAAAGCACCTTGTTATGGGCCAGAGCCTCAATCTGCTCTTCAATTTGATAGCGGGAAAAGATGGGGCGTTTTTCGCGGTGGAGTTTGACCAACCCCAAAAGCTCGGGCATGACCAGGGCAAAAAAATCGCGCGCCTGTTGGTAAACCTTCTCATCATCAATCAGAACTTCGTCGATATCACTGGAAAAGTAATCGCGAATACTGCGGATAACGATGTCAGATTCCTGGTAGAGTTGCGCCGGGGCCTTGACCTTGTCGCGGCGGGCAAGGATGCCTTTGTAGAGACTGACCAGATAATTGAAGTCGCGTTTGAGTTCGCTCTCTTCCTTACCGATCCCGGCCGTGCGCACGATGTAGCCCATTTCCTGGGGCAGATCGAGCTGGGCCATGGTTTTCTTCAGGGTTTTGCGCTCTTTGTCATCTTGAATCTTGCGCGAAACGCCCTTGGTGTCGCTGTCGGGCATCAGCACCATATAGCGGCCGGGCAGAGAGAGCAGGGTGGTTAAGGCCGCGCCCTTGGTGCCACGTTCGCCTTTGACCACCTGCACCAGAATTTCCTGGCCGCGGTGCAGAATGTCGTTGATGCGTGGCCGATCCTTGCCAATTTTTTTGGTGGGGTAGAGTTGCGGATGAATTTCTCCGAGTTGGAGAAACCCGTGTTTTTCTGCGCCGTAATCAACAAAAGCGGCTTGCAGGCCGGGCTCAACCCGAACCACCACCGCTTTGTAGATATTCCCCCGGGTCTGCTGCTGACCCGCCAGCTCAATATCGAGTTCGCTTAAAATTCCATCGACAACAATCGCAACCCGGTTTTCCTCGGGATGCGATGCGTTAATCAGCATCTTCCTGCTCATGTTTCAACCTTTCGACGCCCGCAGGCCTCATGATCCGCTCAACGCAAAACCGCACCGGTTGCTGCCGGGGTTTGTACGCGGGCTGATCGAACTGTTTGATTCTCCCCTTAAGAGACTGCTCCGAAATGGAGCGCGCCGGCGACCTCAACGCCTGATTGCTGCGGAGGGCGGGCCGGTAAAAATTTGTTTCACTGTGAACGGACTATAGCAGAAGCTTTTGAAAAAGGGAGAAAAATCGTGA
>JAACTI010000078.1 GCA_009993495.1 Deltaproteobacteria bacterium
ATAAGGAGATTTTGACCCGCATTGGTTTGCTGCAATTGAGTCTGGGACGCTTTGTCGAAGCCGAAGAAAATTTTCGCCGGATATTGCAGTTTGATGCCGCCCACGCCCAAACCCTTTACTCCCTCGGGATTGCCCTGGTCGGCCAGAGTCGCGGCTCCGAAGCGCTGGATGTTTTCCATGCCATCGCCCGGGACAGCGAAATTTATCCCCAGGCTGCTTTGCAGATAGCCTATCTATATCAACAGCAAAATGAGGTTGAGCGCAGTATCGAAGTCTTGCGCCAGACCCTTGATGTCGGCGACGGCAGTGCCGAAATTTACTTCTATCTGGCGGCCTTTCTCTCTGGCGAAGAGCGTTTTGATGAAGCACGTCAGTTGCTGATGAATGGCCTCGAACTTTACCCCGAGGAAACGGGTTTAATGTATCAACTTGGGGTGATTTACGAAGGAATGAACAATCGCGCTGCGGCCTTGCAGCAGATGGAAAACCTTCTGCGCCTTCAGGCCGATAACGCCGACGCCCTCAATTTTATTGCCTACCACTATGCCGAGCAGGGAACGCACCTGGACATGGCCCTGAAACAGGCCCAGCGGGCACTGGAGCAGAAGCAAACCAGTTATATTTATGACACTCTCGGGTGGATTTATTATCGCATGCAGCATTACTCCGAGGCGCGCACCCACCTCGAAAAGGCGGCCGAACTTGCCCCTGACGATGATGTGATTGCGCAGCACCTTGGGGATGTTTATGTTGGTTTGCAACTTTGGCAACAGGCCAGGCAGGCCTATGAGCGCTCCCTCGAAAATAACGCTGGTGCCGAAGACGTACGACAGAAACTTGAAACCTTGCTGAAAGAGCACCCCGACTCATGATCCGAGCCTGTATTCTTGTTTTCTCTTTGCTGTTGATAGCCGGATGTGCCGGCATTGGCGGCCCCTTGCCAACGGCTCCCGCCGCCGCGGTGTTACACGAAAAATTGCGCGACAACGGCCGGCGTTGGCAACAGCTTGACACCCTGGCCAAGGTGGGGTTGACCCGTGAGGGTAAATTTTATTCGACCCAACAATTTATTCTGGCCGAAAAACCCGAGCGTCTGCGGGTTGATGTTTTGTCCCTGTTCGGGCAACTGGCCCTGCAACTGAGCGTCGACCAGGATCGGCTGCAGATTCTGGATAAAACCAGTCTGCCGCCGCGCGCCTATGCGGGGCCACTGGATGACGACTTGCTGTCACGCATCACCCGGCTGCCCCTGAGCGTTTCCCAGTTGGTTCGGCTGCTCCTTTACGATCCACCCGTTTTCGTTACCGCAGCCGCGGGGGTTGAGCAGACGGCTGATCGTTATCTGCTGCGCCTGGTTCAGGGGCAACAGCAGCAGATTTTTTCCTTCGACTCTCAGCTCAATCTGCGCCGCAGCGAATATCTGCACGGCGGGCAGAGCCTGTTGCAGATTGACTACGATGAGATCAACCCTGAAGATAACTTCCCGCGTGCTCTTCGCGTGCAGATGCCTGCAGAAAAAATTCGCTTGACCCTGTCTTTGTCCGATCTGCGCCTTAATCAGCCCGTTCCGGCCAAACGCTTTCGGTTGACCCTGCCGGAAGGTGCCGTGCCCCTGCTGCCCGTTGATGCGGCGGGAGCAGGCGTCGGAAAGGGCCGCTCATGAGGTGGGTTTCGCTGCTGACCCTTCTGTGGTTGACGAGCTGCACCCAGGATGCATCCCTCCTCGGACTGGATGACTCCATCGATGAAAGCCCGGCCTTTGGTGATACCTTCATCGAGGGTTCCATCGGCGATGCTTCGACCCTGCTGCCCGTCCTGGCGTCCGACAGTTCTTCCAGTCAGATCAATGGCCTGATTTACAACGGGCTGGTGCGTTACGACGGGCAGCTGGAGGTTGTCGGCGAACTGGCGGAATCCTGGGATATTTCCGCCGATAATCTGACGATTACCTTTCATTTGCGCACAAACGTTTTTTGGCACGACGGTGTCCCCTTTACCTCGGCAGATGTCCTTTTTACCTACCAGCTGTATATCGATCCGGAAACACCGACGGCTTACGCTGAATCCTATTTGCAGGTCAAAAAAGCCGAAGCCCCCGACCCCTACACTTTTGTCGTCACCTATGCGCAACCCTATGCCCCGGCCTTGTTGAGTTGGGGAATGGCGGTTCTGCCCCGTCATTTGCTTTCAGGCAAGAAAATTACCGAAAGCCCCCTGGCGCGTCGGCCGGTGGGCACCGGGCCCTTTAAATTTGTCGAATGGCAGGGGGGCGAAAAGATTGTCCTTGAAGCCAATCGCGACTATTTCGCCGGCAGCCCTTACATCAAGCGCTATCTTTTCCGCATCATTCCCGACACCTCTACCCAGTTTCTGGAGTTGCAGACCGGCGGACTCGACTTCATGTCGCTGTCGCCCCTGCAGTATGATCGCCAGACCGATACCCTGGCATTTCGGCGCTTGTTCAACAAGTATCGTTATCTCTCCTTCGGTTATACCTATCTGGGCTACAATCTCAAACGACCTATGTTTCAGGATCAACGGGTCAGGCAGGCGCTGTCTTACGCCATCGACAAGCAGGAAATCATCGACGGCGTTCTGATGGGTCATGGCGAAATCGCCACCGGGCCCTACAAAACCGACACCTGGGTGTATAACAAAAATGTGCCGCGTTATGCGTACAATCCGCAGAAAGCGCGTCAACTCCTTGCCGAAGCCGGCTGGCAGGACAATGATGGAGATGGTGTCCTCGATAAAAACGGTGCCAGATTCCAGTTTGTCATCGTGACCAATCAGGGCAACGACCAGCGCACCAAGGCCGGAGAAATCATTCAGCGGCGCTTCCGTGACATTGGAATCGACGTTCAGCTGCGTGTCATTGAGTGGGCGACTTTTTTGAAAGAATTTATCAATCCGGGTAATTTTGATGCAACCCTCCTCGGCTGGACCGGCGGGCCCGAACCCGACCAGTACGAAATCTGGCATTCCAGCAAAACCGGCCCACGTCAGCTGAACTTCATTGGTTATAAAAATGCCGAAGTCGACGCCCTGCTGGAAAAGGGGCGTCGAACATTTGATCAGCAGCAGCGCAAGAAAATCTACGATCGTTTTCAGCAGATTCTGGCCGAAGATCAGCCTTACACCTTTTTATTTATCCCGGAAGCCTTACCTGCGGTGGCGAGCCGCTTTCATGGAATTGAACCAATGCCAGCCGGTATCCGCTACAATTTTGAACAATGGTACGTGCCCCAGGCTTTGCAGAAATACAGCCGTTGAAGGTTTCACCGGCGTTACTGTTTCTCCGCAGCAGAACAGTAACTGACAGGATAGATTGATGAGCCATTATCTTTTACGGCGTTTGCTCTTGATGATTCCGTTGCTGATCGGCATTACCCTGATCTCCTTCACCGTGATTCATCTGGCTCCCGGTGAACCGACCGATCTGCAAACCCAGATGAACCCCCAGGCCAGCGGCGATCTGCAGGCCCGCCTGCACAAAAACTATGGTCTGGACAAGCCTCTGCATCAACAGTATCTGCTCTGGCTGCAACGTCTGGTCAAACTCGATTTCGGCGACTCCTTTGCCCAGGATAACCGGCCGGTGCGCGACAAAATTGCCGAACGCCTGCCGGTGACCATAACCCTGAATCTTTTATCTCTGGCAACCATTCTGCTTGTGGCCCTGCCTTTGGGGGTGATTTCTGCGGTGCGGCGCAACAGTCTTTTTGACCGCGCGACCACGGTGCTGGTGTTTACCGGTTTCGCTATGCCCTCCTTCTGGCTGGCCCTTTTATTGATGGACTGGTTTGGCGTGCGCCTGGGCTGGCTGCCGGTTTCCGGGCTGAAATCCCTCGGGTATGAATACCTCAGTTTTTCCGGGCAGATTTTTGACCGCATCAGCCACCTGCTGCTGCCGGTTTTTATCGCTGCCATTGGCGGACTGGCAGGGTTTTCGCGCTATATGCGCTCCAACATGCTCGAAGTCATTCGCCAGGATTATATTATGACGGCCCGCGCCAAGGGTTTGTCCGAAGGCGTGGTCATCTACAAGCATGCCCTCCGCAACGCCCTGTTGCCGGTGATTACCATTTTGGGGTTGTCGGTACCGGGTTTAATTGGGGGCAGTGTAATTTTCGAGACAATCTTCGCCATTCCCGGCATGGGTAAGCTCTTTTATGATGGCGTCATGATGCGTGATTATCCCCTGATTATGGGGGTGCTGGTGATTGGCGCGGTTCTGACTCTGGTCGGCAACCTGCTCGCCGATCTTTCCTATGCTCTGGCCGATCCGCGTATCCGCCAGGGTGGCTGAGGTTCAACCACAAGGGGGTTCGAAAGATGACGAAAACAACCAAACTGGGTGAAATGCTCCTCGACGCTGAATTGATTGACCGCTTTCAGCTCGAATCGGGGCTGTCGTTTCAGCGCAATGTCGGCGGGCGTATCGGGAGTGCGTTGGTGAAGCTGGGCTATATCGCTGAGGAAACCATCTTGCAGTTTCTGGATGAACAGGATCGTTTTGAGCGCGTGGAGCTGAAGGGCATGGATATCCCCCTGGATGTCCTGAGTGTACTGCCCGCCGCCCGTTTGATCGAACAAATGGTAATTCCGGTCAGATGGGAAGCCCTTGGGCGTACGCGCAGCCTGGTCGTGGCCATGACCGATCCGACCAATCAAACCTTGGTGGATGAACTTGAATTTATTGCGGGCGTTGGGATTAAGGCGGTGGTTGCGGCCGAAGCCGAGATTGAAGCTGCCCTGATTCGCTTTTTCCCCGCAGGGCGGGCGTCGACTCAATCCGCCACCCTTGAAAAATCGTCTGCTGAGCCGGCACGCGCAGCCATCCCCCTGGTGCCATCGCTGTCATCGTCACCGGTGCAATCCCGGGTTACGCCGGAAATCGTCAATGCGCGGATGGAGCGTTTAATTAGTCTGCTGCAGCACAAGGGTCTGCTCACTGAGCAGGATCTTGAACGCTTGCGCTAGGATGGAATGACAGGGTGAAAAAAAAATCTTTCTGGCGCCAGGTTGTCTGGCCCCATCTCAAACAGAATCGCATGGCCCTGGCGGGCGGTTTTATCGTACTGCTGATGTTTTTTTTGGCCCTGCTGGCAAGCTTGCTGCCGGGGGATCCGGCGGCGATCGATATCAAACAGGCGCTGCTTGCGCCGAGCACCACTCACCTTTTTGGTACCGATGATCTGGGCCGCGATGTCTTTCTGCGCATGCTTTATGGCGCACGCATTTCTCTGCTGGTCGGCTTTGTCGCCGTTGGAATTTCGACCCTCCTCGGCATTCTGGTCGGTGCCCTGGCGGGGTTTTATGGGGGCTGGGTCGACGCGCTGGTGATGCGGTTTGTTGATATCATGCTCTGCTTCCCGACCTTTTTCCTGATACTGGCGGTGATTGCCTTTCTCGATCCGTCTATCTGGAACATTATGATTGTCATCGGGATCACCAGTTGGATGGGGGTTGCACGGCTGGTGCGCGCTGAATTTCTGAGCTTGCGCGAACGTGAATTTGTTCTCGCGGCGCGTGCCCTGGGAGCCAGTGACCTGCGTTTGATGACACGTCATATGCTCCCCAATGCTCTGTCGCCGGTGCTGGTTTCGGCGACCCTGGGCATTGCCGGCGCCATCTTGACGGAAAGCGCCCTGTCTTTTCTCGGCATCGGGGTTCAGCCCCCGACACCTTCGTGGGGTAATATGCTGATTGTCGGCAAACAGACCCTGGGCTACGCCTGGTGGCTGTCGGTCTTTCCCGGCCTGGCGATATTGATCACCGTCCTAGGTTATAATCTGCTGGGTGAAGGGGTGCGTGATGCCTTGGATCCTCGCTTGAAAGATCAATAACATATGATCTCAGCCGTGAAAGAACAGATTCAACAACGCTTTGCGGCCCTGGCGCAGCGGGATTTTGCCCGTCTTTATGCCAGCTATCATCCCCAGGCACCCTTCAGGGCACAGTTTCCCGTCGAAGCAGATTATCTCGTCTTTGCTGCTGAAGTTTTGGGGCGGATGGAAGTGATTGAAACCGGTATCGGAGCCAGCCGGATCAGCACTCAGGGCGTCGAAATTATCTGTGTGCTGCATTTTTCTCTGGATGGTGATTCGCAGCGCCTGTTTGAACTGGCGCTGTTCATGGAAAGCCCCGCGGGTTGGCGCTATCATTCCGCCCAGAAACTGACGGGGGAAGATTATTCCGGGCCCTTCTTTGGGCTTGATTTCTCTAATTTTGATCAACAGCCAGTCAAGATTCGCTTCTGAATCTGAGCAAGAGGGCAAACATGGCAAAGTATGATTACGATCTTTTTGTCGTCGGTGGGGGATCCGGCGGCGTACGCGCGGCGCGGATGGCCGCCGCCGCCGGGGTGAGGGTCGCCCTCGCCGAAGGCAGCAAGCTGGGGGGAACCTGCGTCAACCTGGGCTGTATTCCGAAAAAACTTTACGTCTACGCCAGCGAATTTGGCGCTGGTTTTCAGCAGGTCGGCGACTTTGGCTGGCAGATGCAGAAACCGGAATTTCACTGGTCAACTCTGCGCGACAATAAAACCGCAGAACTCACTCGCCTGAACGGGCTCTATCGACAGATGCTCGACAGAGCCGATGTTCAAATTCTTCAGGGGCATGCCCGTTTGCTGGATGAACATCGGGTGGACGTGGCGGGCCGAACCTATTCTGCCCGTCGCATTCTGCTGGCCAGCGGAAGCCGGCCCTTTTTGCCCGAGGTTCCCGGCGGTGAATTTTTGCTTTCTTCCGATCAGATTTTTGATCTCGACCGCTTGCCGCAACGCTTGCTGATTGTCGGTGGCGGATACATTGCCGGCGAATTTTCTGGAATTTTTCACGGGTTAGGCGTCAAGGTCACCCAGATTTACCGGGGGGCGCTTTTTTTGCGCGGTTTCGACCGCGAAGTCAGGCAGTTTGTTGCCGAGCAGATGCGCGGTCGCGGCATTGATCTACGTTTTCATTGTGAGCTGAAAAAAATTCAGCGTCAGGCCGACGGCAGCTTTTTGGCGACGCTTGATGACGGGAAAACGCTGGCAACAGATGTGATCCTTGCGGCGACCGGACGTGTTGCCAATACCCTGAACCTTGGTCTAGAAACCCTGGGAGTGAAACTGAGCGACCAGGGGGCGGTGCTGGTAGACGATTTTTACCAGACCAATATTCCGTCGATTTATGCCCTGGGCGATGTGATTGATCATTTGCAGTTGACCCCGGTGGCTCTGGCGCAGGCGATGACTCTGGTGCAACATCTCTATCAGGGCGGAACCCGACCGCTGACTGAGCGTCAGGTACCGTCGGCGGTTTTTTGTGAGCCGAATATCGCCACGGTCGGCTTGACAGAAGAACAGGCGCAGCAACAGTATGCCGAGGTCGATGTCTACACCACGAGTTTCCGCCCATTGAAACATGCTCTGAGTCGCAGCGGCGAGCGGGTTTTTATCAAACTGCTGGTGGACACGGTCACCGATAAAGTGATCGGCGCGCACATGGCCGGAGAAGGGGCCGGCGAAATTATCCAGGGAATTGCCGTTGCCCTGCAGGCCGGAGCCACCAAGGCCGATTTTGACACAACCCTGGGGGTTCACCCCACCAGTGCCGAAGAATTTGTCACCCTGCGCAACCGAACCCGCAGGGTCGGAACAAACATCAACCCAAAGGAGCAACAATGAGAGTCAGTATTGAATACTGCGGGCAATGAAACTACCGTTCGCGGGCTGCCGGTCTGGCAGACAAACTCAAACAGCAGTACAGGGCCGAAGTTGAATTGATAGAATCCCGTGGCGGCGTCTTCGAAATTTGCGTCGAGGGCAAACTCATCTATTCAAAAAAGAAAACCGGTGAATTTCCCGACGAAACGCAGCTGCTTGCGTCCCTTGGTTCCTTGTGACCATGGGAGCATGCGGGCAGCCCGGGACGTTCGTCGATGCCTGAACTTCCCGAGGTCGAAACCCTGCGGCGGGGCCTGGAACCCCTGGTGCTCGGGCGCCGCATCGAAGCACTGATCTGCCGGGTGCCCAGATTACGTCAGCCCCTTGATCCCGCCTGGAATGCCGGGGTCGCCGGGCAAGAGATTCTGGCCTTGAGCCGCCGGGCCAAATATCTGCTGTTCCAGCTTGAACGCGGAACCCTGCTGCTGCATCTGGGCATGACCGGGATCTTACGCCTGCTGGCGGCTGCCGTTGAGCCGCAGAAGCATGATCATATTGACCTGCGTCTCGACCAGAACCAGGTGCTGCGTTTTAATGACAGCCGTCGGTTCGGCCTGCTGCTTTATGTGGAAACCAATCCCTTCGACCACCCCCTGCTGAAAAAACTCGGGCCAGAACCCCTTGACTTTCAACTGTCCTGTGATTATCTCTTTGCGCTCACCCGTCGGCACCGGGCCGCGATTAAAAATGTAATTATGAATCAACACTGTCTGGTTGGCGTCGGCAATATTTACGCCAGCGAAGCCTTGTTTGCCGCCGGCATCGACCCCCGGCGTCCGGCGGAGCTCTTGACAAAAAGCGAAGCCGTTCATTTACTCGGCCAGATCCAAAAAATTTTGCAGCGGGCGATTGAGGCCGGGGGCACAACCCTTAAGGATTTTCGTCACAGCGACGGCAAACCTGGTTATTTCGGCCAGCAGCTTCAGGTCTATGGGCGCAGGGGTAAAAAATGCCGACGCTGTGGGCAAGATATTCAACAGGTGGTGCTGGGACAGCGGTCGACCTATTTTTGCCGGCAGTGCCAAACCTGATGCGACACAACCGACGCGCGGGCGTTTTTTCACGCGTGTCCTCAAACCGAAGCGCGGGGGCAATCACGTGAGGGGATATCACCCTCAAGGAATCTTATGAGCGCAGCAAAGTTAAGCCCTTCGTCAAGCTTTCGTCGTCTGGGTCGCGTCGTTCTTTTGGCGGTCGTTACGGTTATTCTACTGATATGCGGCCTTACCGTCTGGACATCAGTTCATGAGTACCGCCTCAGTCTCCGCGCTGCTGACAAACAGACCCGCGGCTACGCCAGTGCCTTGAAGGAGCACGCCGAGCACACCCTGAGTGAAGCCGATGCTGTGCTGACAAACCTCATTGCAAAATTGCCGCAGAAATCGGCGCTGGGTGATGTTCCGCAGGGGGAATTGGGGGCCCTTTTACGGCAAGGTTTGACTGATTCACCCCAAATTTACGCCGCCGCATTGGTGAATGCTAAGGGGCTGCTGTTGGCCCACTCAAACCAGGAGGCGTTCGAACCCCTCTCCGTCGCCAAGCGTGATTTTTTCCGTTATCACCGCGAGCACCCAACCGACGAAAAGCTGTTCATTTCTCAGCCTTTCAAAAGTGAGCTCAGTGATCAGTGGGTGATCGTTCTGTCGCGGGCCTTGCACGACCGGGATCATGCCTTTGCCGGCCTGGTGGCGCTGGCCTTGAATCTTGATGACTTTCAATCTTTTTATGCGCGCCTGGAATTGGGGGCAACGGGGAAAATTGTTCTCATCCGGCGCGATGGCGTGCTGCTGTTGGCGTATCCGGCCAGCGATTCTGACTATAGCGTCGATTTTAAAAAATCTTTTGTTATTCAAACCTATTTACCTCAGGCAGAGCGTGGCACTTTCCACATTCCTCGTGGCCAGGCGCTCATAAATCCCGGCGGGCGCATCATCT
>JAACTI010000366.1 GCA_009993495.1 Deltaproteobacteria bacterium
GGATCAGACCTATGAGCGATTTTGCGAAGAAGACCCTTTCCGACTGGGAAACCCTTGCCAAAAAAGAGAAAAAATCTGATGACCTTTCCAGCTTTAAGTGGGAAACCGCCGAAGGCATCAGCGTCAAGCCACTCTACACCGCCGCCGACACCGCCGGGCTCGAAACCGCCGACACCTTGCCCGGCATCGCCCCCTTCGTCCGTGGCCCCATGGCCACCATGTACGCGGGGCGCCCCTGGACTGTGCGTCAGTATGCCGGGTTTTCAACCGCCGAAGAATCAAATGCCTTCTACAAGCGTAACCTGGCCGCAGGTCAGCAAGGCTTGTCCGTGGCTTTCGATCTGGCCACCCATCGCGGCTACGACTCAGATCATCCGCGCGTGGTTGGCGATGTTGGCAAGGCTGGCGTTGCCATCGACTCGGTTGAGGATATGAAAATTTTATTTGGCGATATCCCCCTCGACAAGGTTTCGGTCTCCATGACCATGAACGGTGCGGTTCTGCCGATTATGGCCAACTATATTGTCGCCGCTGAAGAGCAGGGCGTTAGTGAAGAAAAACTGGCCGGCACCATCCAGAACGATATTCTCAAAGAGTTCATGGTGCGCAACACCTACATTTACCCACCCGCGCCCTCCATGCGTATCATCGGCGACATCATCGAGTACACCAGTCAAAAGATGCCCAAGTTCAACTCGATTTCGATCTCCGGCTACCATATCCAGGAAGCCGGTGCCAATAACGCCCTCGAACTCGCCTTCACCCTGGCCGACGGCATCGAATATGTCCGCAGCGCGGTTGCTAAAGGATTGGATGTGGATTCTTTCGCACCGCGGCTGTCGTTCTTTTTTGCCATCGGCATGAACTTCTTTATGGAAGCTTCCAAGTTGCGTGCCGCGCGCTACCTGTGGGCCAGCTTAATGCAACAGTTTCATCCTAAAAACCCCAAGTCATCCATGCTGCGTACCCACTGTCAGACCAGCGGCTGGTCGCTGACTGAGCAAGATCCGTACAATAATGTCATCCGCACCACCATTGAGGCCATGGCCGCGGTTTTAGGTGGCACCCAATCGCTCCACACCAATGCGCTGGATGAAGCCATTGCCCTGCCCACCGACCACAGCGCGCGCATTGCCCGCAACACTCAGCTGGTGATTCAGGAAGAGTCAGGTATCTGCAATGTGGTCGATCCCCTCGGCGGCTCTTACTATGTCGAGAGCCTGACCAAGAACCTGATCGACGAAGCCCAAAAAATACTTAACGAGATTGAAGGGCTCGGCGGCATGACCAAAGCGATCGAATCGGGCATGCCGAAGCTGCGTATCGAAGAATCGGCCGCCAAGAAGCAGGCCGCCATCGACTCCGGTCGCGACGTCATCGTCGGCGTCAACAAGTACAAGCTGGCCAAGGAAGATCCGATTGAGACCCTCGATGTTGATAACGCCGCCGTGCGCGAAGGCCAGATTGCGCGCCTTAAAAAAATGCGCAATTCCCGCGACGAGGCGGCCTGCCGCCAGGCGCTTGACACCCTAACCGCCGCCTGCGAAAGTGGACAAAGTAATCTGCTCGATCTGAGCGTTAAGGCGGCTAGAGCGCGCGCCTCGGTCGGCGAGATCTCCGACGCCATGGAAAAGGTCTTTGGTCGTCATCGTGCCGAAATTAAACTTGTCTCGGGAGCTTACGCATCCGTGGTTGAAAACGACGGTGATTTCAGCGCACTTAAACGGCGCATCGACGCTTTTTCGGCCAAAGAAGGCCGTCGCCCGCGCATCCTGATTGCTAAAATGGGCCAGGACGGCCATGACCGCGGCGCTAAAGTGGTGGCCTCGGCCTATGCCGACGTCGGTTTCGACGTTGACATGGGTCCGCTCTTTCAAACCCCCGAAGAGGCGGCCAAAATGGCGGTCGAAAACGATGTCCACGTCGTCGGCGTCTCCAGTCTGGCCGCCGGGCACAAAACCCTGGTGCCGCAGCTGGTCGCCGAGCTCAAAAAACTTGGCGCTGATGACATAGTCGTCGTTTGTGGCGGGGTGATTCCGCGCCAGGATTACGCCGAACTGTCTGCCGCCGGCGCCGTCAAAATCTTTGGCCCCGGCACTCCGATTACGGTTTCCGCCGGACAGACTTTGGACGCGATCGAAGGGAAATAAGCTAAAATCT
>JAACTI010000367.1 GCA_009993495.1 Deltaproteobacteria bacterium
ACCTAAATTGAGCGATTCTTTTTGTGGTTGAAGACTTTTCTGCTTTTTCTGCCAGCAAACGACGGCAATTTACTCCATTATGATGTTTGTGGGTTAGCGTAAGAGGATTTATCCGCCTCTGCAGAATAAACGGACGTTCAGAATCAACTCATATGCGAAATCTCCTGAAAACAGCTCATGTCGAACACAACCCGTCTAACCCCGGGTGGAATTTTTTAGAAAAAATTGTTCAGGTTAGTTTAAACTCATTTAAAAAACGATCTCAAATGTGGATTGTCTGCTTGTATCAGATTCGGAGGATGATTTCAATGTGGGTTAGCGTTTAAAGGTTTGAAATCCGTCAGGACCTCGCCTTCATATTTTATCATTTGAGCGTAGAGTTCTTATGGATTCTTTGTGAAAGTTTCATGTTTTTACTTAACCACCGATTTTCGCGGAGCTATAACCGTCATTTGAGGACAAGATTTTAATGCCTCCGTCATTGGAACTTCAGGGTCAGTTTGGCGCCGTCGAGCCAAAAGATGGTCTGCGGCATTCTTTGCCAGGGAACGTCTCGGAGGATCGGGTTATGCGCCCTGCGGGGGTAGGTCACCTGCACTTCGCCGGATGTGATGACCACGTCGGCCTTTCCTCGGATAAAATGGCGAAAGATCTTCTGGGCGTCGCACTGTTCAAAGCCCCTGAGCTTTTGGGCCAGCATGCTGTAAAGGGTATCGGCGATCATGGTCATCAGGACGTCAAAGTGCACTTTCACCAGAATGGGAGAAGACAGGGCGTTGAGGTTGAAAAACTTGACCGCCTCGGAGATGACATTCTCCACCCGCCATCTGCGGGCGTAGTCGCTGACGATACGTTCCGCCGGGGCCGTAAGATCGTTGGTGATCAGGAAGGCCGGCTCCTTGCGGCCATTTCCCCGGAGGATGATCTGCCGGACCTGCCCTTCATAATCTTTGAGAGGGACAAGGGATTGATGGATGTAAGGATCGGGGTATTTCCGTTTGTCGTGGGGGATGTGGATCTTCTCCCATGGCTTGAGTTTATCCAGGTTCCCTACCAGTTTCTTCCCCCGCCGCCGGAGGGTGATGAACCGGGTTCCCTGACTGTTCAGGAGGGACAAGTGCTCGTAGGTGGTGAACTTGGAATCAAAGACAAAGGTGGAGGAGACGCCTTTGTGAACCTTCTGCCAGAAGGACAGAACATTGAGAACCTGTTCATTGGCCTCCTCCTTCATGAGGTCGGCAGCCGTATAGAGAACCAGTTTGGAGGAAGCGTCCTGGGCAAAGAGTGTCAGGGCCCCTTTCATCCGTTTCCCTCTGGCCCCGGCCCAATGCTCCTGAAGGACGGATTCCTCCCCGTAATGGGGGATCGTGTGAAAGTCCAGATTGATGACGCTCCCGTCATACAGACCCAGACGGACCGCTTTCTTTACAAAAGCCTGCTGGAGCTTCAGGATGTGAACCTCGTCGAGGGAATAGGAATAGATGGACATGGCCGTACACTTGGGAAGGACATTCAGACCGGCAAACAATCCCAGGCCGGGATCAAAGGCATGGTCTCCCATGTGGCCGTACCGCTCCGTGCCGATGAGCTTCAGGGCCAGAAAGGACAGAAAATAGCTGACCGCCGGAATGATTTTGTTCCCCGGCAAACCCGCGGAACGGATCAGTTCCGACACCTGAAACTTTTCCAGAAACGGGGCGAAAAGAAAGGCCCCCGCGGATTCGCAGGCAAAATGCTGTCCCTCCATCTGTGCAATGGAAACACCCTCCGATCGCTGCGGAACCTCTGCCCCCTTGACAGTGAGCCCGATCTTCAGACGGGTGCGGCGGGGAAGCTTGGGGAATCCCTCTTCCGCAAGGACCCTCTCCACCGTTCGGACGGAGATGTCCACGCCATCTTCAGAGAGAAGTTGGACGATCTCTCCTGCCGAGAGTTCTTTCTCCCTCCAGGCACGGATTTTCCGGCGGGTCTCTGCGGTCACCCGGTAACGAGAGGAGCCTCCTTCCGGAACAGGTTCGGAAAAGTCGAATTTGCCGGTGGTGAACTGATGTCTCAACAGACGAACATATCCGGCAGAGTATCCGAAGCGTTCCGCCACGGCTTCCGCCGGCAGACGATCCACGAAGGAGGCTCGGAGGGCTTCGTACCGTTTATGCCATTCA
>JAACTI010000368.1 GCA_009993495.1 Deltaproteobacteria bacterium
TTCCTCGATGTTCATCGGGTCTGGGATCACGAACATCTTGTTCTCGTCGATCTTGCGGGCCAAAGCGCGGTACTCATCCGCCTGGCCTGCTTCCGGTGCATACTCGATCACCGTCTTGCGGTTCAGCTCCGCGTGCTGGACGACATTGTCGCGCGGCACGAAGTGGATCATCTGCGTGCCGAGCCGCTCCGCCAGGGCGGTGATCAGCTCCAGCTCGTTATCGCATTTGCGGCTGTTGCAGATCAGCCCGCCCAGGCGCACCCCGCCTGCATCGGCGAATTTGACAATGCCCTTGCAGATGTTGTTGGCGGCATACATGGCCATCATCTCGCCCGAGACGACGATGTAGATTTCCTGCGCCTTGCCCTCGCGAATGGGCATGGCGAATCCGCCGCAGACGACGTCACCGAGCACATCGTAGAAGACATAGTCAAGGTTCTGGTCATCCTCGTAGGCCCCGAGTTGCTCAAGCAGATTGATTGAGGTGATGATGCCGCGACCGGCACAACCGACACCCGGCTCGGGGCCACCGGACTCTACGCAGCGCGTGCCGCCATAGCCTCCCTTGATGACATCCTCGAGTTCCACGTCCTCGCCCTCCGAACGCAAGGTGTCGAGCACCGTGTTCTGTGCCAGCCCGCCCAGCAGCAGGCGGGTGGAGTCGGCCTTCGGATCACAGCCGACGACCATGACCTTCTTGCCCCATTCCGCCAGCCCGGCCACAGTGTTCTGCGTGGTGGTCGATTTGCCGATGCCGCCTTTGCCGTAGATCGCGATTTTTCTCATGCTCTTCGTCTCCCTCTTCTGGTTTGGTTTACGACGATGATCCCGCCGTTGCTGCCTGTTTCATTCGCAGCCGCCGTGCCAACCCGAAGAAGAAGGGACAGAACACACGACTATCGGCGACGTAAACGTCTGCCAATGAATCCTTAACAAATGTTGAATGAACTTGGCAAAGAACCTGATTGCGCAGGGTACTTCCGATACCGTAAGTCGGAAATAATTGTCAGCAATCGTCAGCAGCACCGCCGTCATGCCTGCGTAACCTACTGGCAGACAATGATCTGCCAGAAACAATGACAATTATTTCCGAATCGCGCACCGGATGAAACAATTGTACCGATTCGCCAGCACGTCGTTGGCTAGGAGAAGAGAGGGATAGAGCTAGCCAGCTTCGCTGAAAGTGTTCAGGGGTTCAGCGTTCAGAGTTCAGGCTGGAAGCCTTTTGTCTTTGCGGTTACCCCCGATTTTAGTACCACCGGCTAAGGTGGAAATTGTATCCTTCAAACACGGAGAAATGGAGGGTGCAAATGGGGACAAAACGAAGGGCATACACGGACAAGTTCAAGGCCAAGGTTGCGTTGGATGCCGTCAAGGGTATTAAGACATTGGCCGAGCTGGCTTCGGAATATCAGGTTCATCCGACGCAGATATCTGATTGGAAGAAGCGCTTGCTTGATGGTTCTGCTGAAATATTTTCGGGGCGCAAATCGCATTCCGGACGTACAGAGGAAGAACTGACGGCTCCACTTTACGAAGAGATTGGTCGCCTCAAGATGGACCTCAAGTGGCTCGAAAAAAAACTCTAGGCCTGCCGTTGGCTAGCCGTCGGAATTGGATAGAGGCTGACCGCCGCTATTCGTTCCGGCGGCAGTGCCGGCTGGCAGGCCTATCACGTTCGGTTATCTATTACGAGCCGGTGCCGGAGTCTACGGAGAATCTTATGCTGATGCGCTTGATCGACAAGCAATACATGGAGCATCCTGAATACGGGAATCCCCGCATGACGGACTGGCTACACAAGCAAGGGCATGCAGTCAATCACAAGCGTGTTGCCCGTTTGATGCGTATGATGGGACTGCAGGCGATCACGCCGGGGCCACATACCAGCAAGCCATCTCCTGGCCATAAGATC
>JAACTI010000369.1 GCA_009993495.1 Deltaproteobacteria bacterium
CAATGCCGGAGTGGAAAGCATGCCGAATATCCTCTTTTCCCACCAGAAACATACCGTCTGGAACGGCTGTCAAACCTGTCATCCGGATATCTTTGTCGGCGTCAAGAAAGGCGCAACAACTTACAACATGATTGAAATTTTCGAGCAGAAGTATTGTGGTGTCTGCCATTCCACCGTGGCCTTCCCTCTGCAGGAGTGTCAGAGATGTCATACCGAAGCGGTACAGTAGTCCTGCTTTTTCTGTCGGGGCTGCTGCTCCCGGGGCTATTGTTCGGCGCGCAATACGCTCTGCCCGAACTGCCGAGCCCCGCTTTGTACGGGAACCTGCTGATGGATCGGGCTTCCAGTCGCGGAGGGGTCAAGCCGGTATCCTTTTCACACTGGACGCACCGTACGCGCTACACCTGCCGGGTCTGCCACGACGAACTTGAATTTGACATGGCCGTCGGCAGCACCGAAATTGACTGCAATGACGTAAAGGACGGTCGCTATTGTGGTGCCTGTCACAACGGCAAGCAGGCTTTTGGTCGGCAGGATAACTGTGTTTACTGTCATACCGGCGATATCGCCTTTCGTAGTGATCAGTTTGCCGGGTTTAGCCGCGAACTGACTCCCGACGAATTCGGCAACCAGATCGATTGGTCACAAATGATGCGCCGCGGCCAGATCGAACCTTTGAATTATCTCTACGCTAAGCCCAGCGAGACCAGCTTCGAAAAAACCCTTAAACTTGATGCCGCTTGGGGACGAATTCCACCGGCGGTCTTTCCCCACAAGGAGCATAATCAGTGGGTCGGGTGTGACACCTGCCATCCCGATCTGTTCAATATCAGAAAACAGGGCACCGAGCATTTCACCATGGCACGGATTTTAAAAGGGGAATTCTGTGGCTATTGCCACCTGAAGGTTGCCTTCCCCATCAACGCCTGCGAACGCTGCCATCCTGGAATGAGCCGATGAGAAAACTGTGGTTAGGTCTCATGACAATCTGGATACTGATGCCGTTGCCACTGCATGCCGGGACGGTTGATATCAACCCCGAATACAACGCGCTTAACACCCAGGCCCAGCAATCGATGGCATTATCTCCCCCCGAGCTTAAAGAGCTGCTGCTGCGCTGCACCAACCTGCAAACGCGGCTGCCCGAACTGAGCGGCGCGGAAAAGAAGATCATGCACAGAAAACTTCGTCGCCTGTGTGCGCTCTTCAGCTACGTTTTAGCGTCGAAGCAAAGCCCGCCGAAATAATTGCACCCGGCAAAAGCTCTTTATGCGTCAGAACTGACTTGAGCAAAACCCCTCCTTCGTGGTTTAAATGACCTTCATCGCCCAGGGCACTCCGCCAACCTGGGGCAACTCAGGCGAAAGGTCATGATGTCAGCTTTAACCTCCTCCAACAAAAAAGTTAAACGCCCTCTACTGGCGGGCTGGCAATTAAACCTGCTGGCCTTTGGCTGCCTGATTCTCGTGGTCATGGGCTACTACTTCTGGCAGACCCGGCAGATACGCACGGCCCTTCAGGCGCGGGTTCAGGCCCAAAGCACCATGCTGGCGGGAGTGATTCGCCTGAATGTTGAAAATGCCACCGCTTCGCGCCAGGGGATAGAAGAAATTTTACAAACCTTTCTGGGCAACACTGGTCGCTTTGTGGAATATCTGGATCAGATTGAGCCTTTTTCAGCTTCAGAGCTGGGGAAATTTGCCGCCGAAGCGGGTTTGGACGGCATTTCTATTCAACGCCAGGATGGCAGCATAACGGCGGGCCCGCATCATTGGATAAACCCCGAGCGCCGTCAACAGCTTGCGGCGGCAGATCCTGGTCTGCACTGGTTTGGCGCGCAGCATTTATACGTGCTGAAACGCGAAATTCAGTCGGGAAGCGCCTTCATTGCCGTGGGATTTGCCGCTGAACAAATAGAAAAGCTTCAGAAGAAGCTGGGAATTGAAAGCTTTATCGCCGAGCTGGCTGGCTCGCCGGGCATTCGCTACGTTAAGCTTGACCCTCAGCTCCCTGAAAGCAGCCCGAAAGGTGGTCTCGAACTTGACATAAAAGCCTCAGCCGTTGAGACCCAGGTCGTCGTCGACAATAAACGACTGCTGATCGGGCTCGACAACAGCAGTTTTTTGCAGCGCAATCGACAACTCTGGACGGAATTTTTCGCTTTCAGTCTGGGATTGAGCCTTCTCGGTGGTGGATTTTCCTGGTTGCTCTACCACTATCAGAACAAAAATTTGTGGCAGATGCAGAATTTTGAGCAACAATTATCCCGCCAGCGTGAAGATGCCCACCTGGGGCAGGCGACCGCCGCCATTGCCCATGAAATTCGCAACCCCTTAAACGCTATCAGTATGGGTCTGCAACGGCTGCAACTCGAAAGTCGCGAATTAAACCCGCACCACAGCGCGCTGATTGTCACCATGCGGGACGCCGTGCAGCGCACCAACAAAATTGTCACCGGCTTGCAGCGTTACGCCCAGCCCCTGACCCCCGGCGAGGAAACCGTCAATCTGTCCGAGCTGGTTCAGCGGGTCATCACTCTTTACCAGCCACAAATAGCCTTGCAGCAGATCAAACTCGACTGCCGACTGGCGGACAACTGCCAGAGCATGGGTGACGAATTGCTTCTGGGGCAAGTGATTGAAAATTTGGTAAAAAATAGCCTGGAAGCTCAGGTGGATGGCGGCTGGATTCAGGTTCAAACCGGCAGTGACGCGACCCATGTCTGGCTGGAAATCGCCAACGGTGGTTTTAACCTGACGGCTGAAGAAACTGAAAAAATTTCTCAGCCCTACTTTACCACCAAAACTCAAGGCACCGGCCTGGGACTCGCCACCGTGCAGCGCATTGTTCAGGCCCATCAGGGCAGGCTAAGATTTTCGCGCCCCGAACCCCAAAGCCTGAAGGTTCGCATCGACCTGCCCAAAAAATATCACGCCACAAAACCACAAAGGCCCCAGGATGAACTTTAGAATTCTTATTGTCGACGATGAGCCCAGCCAACGTGAGATGCTCAGCGGTTTTCTGCTAAACCACAACTACCAGGTCTGCACCGCCGCCGATGGGTACGAGGCCTTGGATTTGGCTCAGCGGCACTTTTTTCATCTGGTACTCCTCGACCACAAAATGCCGGGCATGACCGGTGACCAGCTGCTCGAAAAATTGCTGGAGATCAATCCGCGCCAAAAAGCGATCATGATCACCGCCTATGGGGCGGTTTCCATGGCGGTGGAGGTTATGAAACTGGGTGCTATCGACTTTATGGAAAAGCCCGTCGACCTTGAGCAGTTACAGCAAAAAATTGCAGAGGTGCAAGAACAGCGGCAAATCGCCGACGAGGCCGAGCAAGTCGACGAACAATTATTGCAGCGCAGTTGTCCCATTACCA
>JAACTI010000370.1 GCA_009993495.1 Deltaproteobacteria bacterium
AACCCGCCCGATGTTCAAGGACGGCTTCGAGTAGCACGCTGAGCTTGGGTTAGCCGATGAAGCCGCTAACCCAACCTAAAACCTGGGCGCTGTCGACGGATTTTGTCGGCAGCGCCGTAGTGCTGTAGTGCCGCAGCCCGGATGTAAGCGCAATGGCTCTCAACAGCGGAGCTGGTCAATGCGGGAGACAAGTCGGACACTGCGAGATTGATCCGTCGTCGAATTCACGGGAAGAATCGCAGTTATCTGCGACTTTCCCCGGGTTTTGCGCCCTGATTTTTCGGCTACGTGCTCATCCGTCGCGTGAAGGTCATTGTCGCTATCGCGGCCAACAACAACGCGAGCAAGATCAGCCCCATGTTACCCAGCGTGGAAACCGGAGTCGGCACGGGTAGAGCCTGCGGAACCAGCACCAGGGTGGCGGCAGGAAAGTCTAAACCGTCGGTGAACCGGATTCTTGAACCACCCAGCACCGCTGGCGGCAAAGCGAACGTAGCGCCCAACTGCTCAGCGAAGGTATCGCCGGTGCCGCTGTCGGTGATGCCCGGCGGCCAGCCGAAACCCAGGTCGAAGTCATGGAAGGTCAGACCGGCGCCGCCGTCAGGGTAGCCGGTTCCGTGAATCTGCAGGGTCAGGTTACTGCCGAACGCGTTGGTAACGAAGTTCGAACTCCCCGATGAGTAAGCTCCCGAAGGCATCCAGGCCCCTGTGTTGGCCGGATCAGCCGTCGCGTCGAAACTGGTCAGCAGACCGGGGAACTGGCCTGCGCCGGTGCTGCCGGCGGTGTCAGTGGTTGAGTCCTCGATAACGAAATCCAGCGTAAACCTGTCGCCCACGGCAAATTCCGTGACGCCTGCGTCGACGCTGGCCACTTCGAAGGTGAGACTGATCGGCACTGGCGCACCAATAGCGGAGGTGGACCAGAGCAAAATCAATGCCAACGCCGCGATGGCGTGCTTACGTGTTATACCTTTCATCGATATAGCCTTCTTGAGATGTGCGAGTAAAAAAGGATAGGAAATTCAACCGCACAAGTCAAAGTAAGTATCCCCCGGCAAAGCCGGGGGCTTTATTTTGTGAGCCGCTCAAAGCGGCTTAATGGGGTCGCTTACGCGGCCCCTTCCCTTGTGGCCACCTGAAGGTGGCCGGTCAGCGCCATAGGTTCATCTGGTCTATGCGCCGGTCTTCTTCCTCTTGGTGGCGAATGTACTCTCGTATCAAGGGCATCTCTAATAATTCGCCACTATTTGCGAGCCAACGCGCCCAACGTCGAAGCGATCTGAGAGAATGCAGACCTGCGCACACACAGAGGAAAAGCGATGAGCAAGCCCCGCCAACCGGGATTTTTTGATGTCGAGAACCGCACTGCGAAGCTGACAGAAATGGGCGACCCGCTGGTCGGACTCGAAGCGCAGATCGACTGGGAAGCCTTCCGTTCCGACCTGAACCGGGTTCACGTCAAAGCGCGCAAGAGCAACGCGGGCGCGAAGCCCATTGACGTGGTGCTCATGTTCAAGATACTGGTGCTGCAACAACTGCACAACCTCTCGGACGACCGCATCGAATACCAGATACGTGACCGCCTCTCCTTCATGCGCTTTCTCGGCCTGCAACTGGAAGACAAAGTCCCGGATGCCAAAACCGTCTGGCTGTTCCGCGAACGGCTCAAAGAAATGAACCTGGTGGAAATCCTGTTCGCGCGATTCCACGAACAGCTGGCACAGCGCGGCTACGTGGCGCGTGCGGGACAAATGATCGATGCCACTTTCGTCGAAGCCCCCAAACAGCGCAACACGCGGGAAGAGAACGCGCTCATCAAAGAAGGTGCAGTCCCCATCGAATGGGGCAAAGCAGAGAACAAACACAAACTGGCGCAGGAAGACACCGACGCGCGCTGGACCAAAAAGAACGACGAGAAACACTACGGCTTCAAGAACCACATCAACGCCGACCAAAAACACAAGCTCATTCAGAACTACACCGTCACCGATGCTGCGGTGCATGACAGCCAGGCCATCGACGGCTTGCTGGACATCGATGCGGATGCCAACGACGGCAAGCGAGCCGTCTATGCGGACAGCGCCTACCGCTCAGCCGAGCGCGAAGCCGATTTGGCGAAACAG
>JAACTI010000157.1:0-9745 GCA_009993495.1 Deltaproteobacteria bacterium
AATCCCTTTTGCGGATGCGGGAATTTTTCAAATCAACGAAAAACAGGCGCTGGTGCAATCCGTCGACTTTTTCACCCCGGTGGTTGATGATCCCTACAGTTTCGGCCAGATTGCGGCGGCTAATGCGCTTTCCGATCTTTACGCGGTCGGTGCTACCCCGCTGACGGCTCTCAATCTGGTGGCTTTTCCCCTGTGCCTGGGCGAAGAGGTGCTGGTGCAGATCCTCAAAGGGGGGGGCGAACGGGTGCAAGTGGCAGGCGCGGTGCTGGCGGGGGGACATTCGATTGAAGACGACGAGCCGAAGTACGGTCTGGCGGTGACCGGTATGGTCGAGATCGCGTCCATGATGACGGCCGCCGCTTGCCAAATCGGTGACCGCCTGTTGTTGACCAAGCCCCTGGGCTGCGGCATTCTGGCGGCGGCGCTGAAGGGCGAGGTGATCAGTGAAAAAGATATGCCTGAGGCGATGACCGGCATGAAAAGCTTAAATGCCCTGGCCGCAAAGCTGAGCCTGGCTTGCGGGGTGCGTGCCGCCACCGACATTACTGGCTTTGGTTTTTTGGGGCATTGCCTGGAAATGGCTCTTGCCAGTCAGGTGCGGTTTGAAATTTTTCCTGAACGTCTTCCCGCTTACCCGCAGACCGAGGCCATGGCCAGAATCGGCCTGCTGCCCGCCGGTCTGCATCGCAACCGGGACTACTATTTGCCCAAAGTCGAGGGTGGCGCAGGGTTGGAAAGCTTTGTTCTCGATCTGCTCTGCGATCCCCAAACCTCGGGTGGCTTGCTGCTGGCCGTCAGCGAAGAAATTCTGCCGCAACTCACGGCACAGTTTAGTGCTCAGCGCCAGTGGTTCTGCGAGCTTGGACGGGTGGTTCCGGGGGCGCCAGGAGTGGCGCTACGTGAGATGTGAGATGAGTGAAAGAAGGTACGAATGTTCGGTTTTGGCGTAGGGGAAATTGTGATAGTTGGGGCGGTGGTGGTTTTTGCCCTGGTCAGCGGGCGGAATATTCCCAGCGCTGCCCGTCAGGCCGGACGCCTCACCGGCCTGTGGATGAAAATCCGAGGTAAGCTCAACTTTTTGGGTTTTTTGCGCCGATAATTATTTGGCTTGTTTCCTGACGGCGCTTTTCTGCCTTTGAGAACCAAGGTTGTCCCCCATGAGTCAGGGCCGGATACGGATTACTTTTTGTGACAGACATTGCACGCGGTCGGCCCACCATTTTTGATGTGGCAGTTACGGCACTGATGATGGAACGCGTTTTTGATGCGGGGAATTAAGCGGTCGACACCGTGGCAACTGCGGCAGGCGCGCTTGTCATTCTCCATCCCCATGTGGTGGCAGTCGGTGCAGTCGTTGACTGCGGCCTGGTGGCCTTCGTGGTCAAACACCACCTTCCCCTGGCTACTGGTCATGGTGACCGTGCGTGGGGGGTCAAGGGCAAAAACCGGCACGGCAAACAAACAGGTTGCCACCAGGGGCAGGAAAAATTTTACCAACATTTTAAACCTCCGTTTTGATCCGCAGGGTAGCAGAAAAAAATGATTGAAAAAACAAAAAATCCCTAAAAAAAGTAAGGAGGGAAAATTGAAATTTTATCTCTGAAAATAAGGGCTCTATAAGATAGTCGGGGCAGAAATTCAGGGTTAAAAGTCTTCAGAATACGGTTCTTTTATGCCGATAGCCTCAGAATGTGGTGACCCAATGCGGGTTCACCACATCATGCCCGCCGGGCGGCAAGACGATTAAGCAAGGACGCAGCGGATGCCACCTTCTTTGAGGCCGGGGCGGAAACAGCCATTGCAGGAGATGCAGGTTGCGCGGTGGCTGAAATCGGCTTGCCATTGATTTGCCAGGTCGGGTTCGCGGATCAGGGGGCGTGACATAGCAACGAAATCGGCGTCACCTCTAACAAGCAGATCTTCTGCCAGCTGCGGCGAGCGAATCCCGCCCACGGTCATGACCGGCGCCTTGACCACCTGCTTTATGGCCCGGGCATGGGCGGCGTTGTAGGCTTCCTGGGCGGGGCTGTCGATTTTCTGACGCGCTGGAGTTAAATCTCCGGCGGCGCCTGTGCCCGAGCTGACCTCGATGGCGTCAATTCCCCAACTGTCGAGTTGCCCTGCTACCGTCAAAGCATCTGCGAGCATAAATCCGCCGTCGATGTTGTCGCTCGCGGTTAATTTGATGGTCACTGGATAATCAGGCCCGACCGCGGCGCGTACCGCCTGGTAAACCTCGCTTAAAAAGCGCGTGCGGTTTTCGAGGGAGCCGCCATACTCATCCTGACGCTGGTTGGTCAGGGGCGAAAGAAACTGATTGATCAAATATCCGTGGGCCCCATGCAGCTGCACTCCGTCGAACCCCGCGCCTTGGGCGCGTGCGGCGGCGCTGGCAAAGGCGCTGACAATTGCGGCAATATCCTGCGGGGTCATGGCGCGCACATTGGGTTTTTCCGCCAGACTTGATGGCGCCAGGGGGGCGGCTACCGTCGCCAAGCCACCGGCGTGCACCAGCTGACAAAAGGTTTTCCCGCCCGCTTGGTGTACTGCCGTGGTCAGCTTTTGCAGCGCTGGAATCAGCCTGTCCTGATCCATTCCCATTTTTCCGGCCAGTTGCTTGCCGTCGGCCCGCACATAGCTGTAACCCGAAATCAGCAAACCAACGCCGCCGGTAACAAGCTGACGATAAAGATCGATCAGACGCGCGGTTGGCTGGCCCTCGGCGTCACACATGCCTTCCCAGGTTGCGCTGCGAACGATGCGGTTTTTTAAGCTGAGTTGATTTATCGAGGCAGGGCGGAATAACTTCATGGGTGAAACCTCCTGATGTGGTTTGATTTTTATCGTCCAGCGGCAATCGGTCGCGCCAGGGGCACGCAGTCTTCCTGAGTTACTGCGGCCGGTGTAGCGCTCATTGCCCAGGATGTCAAATTTTTCTTTGACTCTTTTTTTTCTTCAGTCCAAATTAAGCCTCCATTGCCAGCGAAGAACAAAACAACGTCAACAGGGCGGTCTCACTCTTATGAAAAAACCTGATGCCATTTATGCCACGCCCCTGGACGAAATTATCGATTTTCAGTTCGATGAACGGGTGGTGGCGGTCTTTCCCGACATGATTCAACGTTCGGTGCCCGGTTACAGTTTGATGATTTCGACCCTGGGAATTCTGGCGGCGCGTTATGCCCAGCAGGACAGCTTTTGTTATGATCTGGGCTGCTCTCTGGGGGCGGTCAGCCTGGCCATGCGTCAACGCATTGTGCAACCCGGTTGCGAAATTATCGCGGTGGATAATTCGCCGGCGATGATCGAACGTGCTCAGCAGCTGCTGGCGCGTGCCGCTGAATCAAGGGTTAAGGTCAGCATGCGCTGTGCCGATATTCTAGACGTCAAAATTGAAAACGCCTCGGTGGTGGTGCTGAATTTAACGTTACAATTCATTCCGCCCGCCCAACGCCTGGCACTGCTGCGGCGAATCTATGCGGGTTTGCGACCGGGGGGGCTGCTGGTGTTGTCCGAAAAAATTGCCTTTGATCAGCCCGCCCGCCAGCAATTTCACCAGGATCTGCATCACGATTTCAAACGTGCCAATGGTTACACCGATCTGGAAATCAGTCAGAAACGCTCGGCCCTTGAAAAGGTCATGATTGCGGAAACCCTGGCCTGCCATCAACAACGCCTGCACGCGGCCGGTTTTGGTTTTGCCGAAGTCTGGTTTCAGTGTTTTAATTTTGTTTCCCTGGGGGCGCTAAAGTGAAGCCCACGGCGGCCCTGTTGGCCGAGCTCGACGCCCTGGGTCTGTCAGGCTGGGCGCAACAGCTGCCCAGGATTCTGGCGGAAAGATTTGCGCCCACCCGCCACGGTACTCTGGCCAGCTGGCAGACGGCTCTGCAGACCCTGCCCCTGATCGAACCCACGCATATCAATTTAACAACCCAGGTCGAAATTGGTCGGGCAACCGATTTGAACGACCAATTTCGCGAGGATTTTATCCGCCGGCTGCGCGCTTTTCACCCCTGGCGCAAGGGCCCCTACCAGCTGTTTGGCGTGCAGATTGATACGGAATGGCGTTCCGATTGGAAATGGCAGCGTGTGCTGCCCCATATTCAGCCCCTGGCGGGGCGCCGGGTGCTGGATATCGGCTGCGGCAACGGTTATCACGGCTGGCGCATGCGGGGTGCGGGTGCGGATTTTGTCCTCGGGATTGATCCAACCCTGGTTTCGGTGATGCAATTTCAGGTGATGCAGCGCTATCTGCGCGACCCGAAACATCATCTGCTGCCCCTGGGGGTTGAGGATCTGCCCGCCAATCCGGCGTGCTTTGACACCGTTTTCTCCATGGGGGTGCTCTATCATCGCCGTTCCCCCCTGGATCACCTGCTTGAACTCAAGGGCTGTCTGCGTGCCGGGGGCCAACTGATTCTTGAAACGCTGATTGTCGAAGGCGATCACAACACAATATTCATGCCCCAGGGTCGCTACGCCAAGATGCGCAATGTCTGGTTTCTGCCTGCGGTGGCGGCCATGCTGCTGTGGTTGCAACGCTGTGGTTTTACCGAGATCGCCTGCGTCGATACCAACCGCACGACAATTGAAGAACAACGCCGGACGCAGTGGATGACCTTTGAGTCCCTGGCCGATTACCTCGATCCGCAAAATCCCCACCAGACCATTGAAGGTTATCCGGCCCCCCTGCGGGCGATTTTTATTGCGACCAAGCCCTGAAGGGTTGTGCAGCAAGCCCTCCCGCCCGTGCGAATTTTCAGCCTTCAGGTTCGACAATCGCGAGTCTGGCCAGCTCAATAACTTTGTTAATGGGCAGGCGGGTGCGGGTTTTGGCGAGGAAGCCGTTGGCGTGGACGAAGCTGATGTCGGCCTGATCTGTTAAACGCAGAAAATCGACGGCGGCGTGTTCTTTAAGGCGCAACAATTCCCAGCCTTTGCCGCGAATCGCCGGGGTGATACTCATGACAATGCGGGGATCATCGAGTTCACGCAGATAAAGCTCAATGGCCAGTTTGGGCGCGTCTTCAATGGTGCTGACAATAGCGCAGTAGGGTCCGAGTTCGACTTTGGTGGCTTCGTGTTCCAGCCGTTCGAGACGTTCTTTCTTGCGATCAATCAGCTGGATCAGATCCTGGCCCATGGCCTTCATGAACTGGTAAAGCAGATCATTGCTGGTCAACTGCTCGTGGCGCGAAAAAAGCGCGAGAATATAGCCATCAATCGGCGAAGACGACGCGAAGAGTATGCTGGAATCAATCCCCAGATCCTGGGCGGTGCGGTAAGGGCCACGCACATCCATCATGCTCATATGCGGATACCAGGCAAAAGAGAGGGTCGCAGCTTCATGGTAGTTCAGGTGCTGCATCACCAGGTGAAAGGCGCAGGGCAGGGCGGTATTCTGGTGATGGTCGAAGTTATGTTGCAGCGGGTTATGCTCCATGCCGACATCCACTACGTAGGTGTCGGGATCGTCCAGTTCCGCGCGGCTGGGATCACGGCGCAGAACCAGGGCGTCTCCCAAGGTGGCCAGCAGCACGCTGACAGCCATAAAGTCATCCTTGTGGGCGCTGCCGGGGTGGGTAATAATTTTATCCATGATCCATTTCTCTCCAAGCGGTGAAGACGACATCGCAGGATACCAGTTCATCGAGCCGTTTGTCATACTCTGTGACTAATTCTTGCCAGTCGTAGCCGGAGACCTGGGTGCGCAGTTCTGCTGGTGCCGGTCGCGGGTTGTGCAGCAACTGCCGCAGGCGCTGAAGTAAATCGTCAAAATTTTCATAAAGATAGGCCTGCTGCAAGGCTGGTGGCAGATGCTCCGCATAGGCAAGGCGCTGGGGTAACAGGGGAGTACAGCCACAGTAGAGCGCCTGCACCACGCTGGCGCCAAAAAAATCGTGCAGTGACGTCACGGGGAGAATATCCGCCCGCCACAGCCAGCGGGCATAGGCGGCAAAATCTTGGGCGTAGCCGAACTGAACCACCCGCTTGCCCAGCCGTTGTCGGGCTTCGGTGAAGATGGCCGGGGCCTTGCGGTAAGATTCCCCTAAAATAGCCACCTCAAAAGCGTAGCCTTCCTGTTGCAGTAAAAACAGCGCCTCAAAAAATGGCTGCGGATTCTTGTCGTATTCCCAGCGATGATTCCAGAGAATCAGTGGTGGCGACTGGGGGTGCCGTGGTTTTGGGGGTTGGTACTGGTCAAGATGTTGCAGATCAAGCCCCAGGGGTAAATGCCCGCATTTGTCCTCCAGCGCCGTCAACCCCTGCTCTTCCCGATGGTCGGGAAAGCTGCGCAAAAATTCCGGCAGAGCACTAAGGAAACTGTCGCGATGATAGCGCGAATTGAACAGCACCCTGTCGGCGGCCAGGGCACTGGTGTAATTGATGAAGGCATAATGGGCGTCGCGTTGGTGCTGTCGATCGGCATCGTCGGGTGACCAGGGATAGGTGAGCTGGTTTTCGTGGAAATACAGGGCCACCGGCAGATTGGCGGTTTTTTTACGCGTCAGGGCCAGAAAGCTGGTGAGATCGAGCATGTCGGTGGCCAGCAACAGGTCGGGATCTTCGGCGGTGCGCAGAAACTCTTGCGCCAGGGACACCGCGCCGCCGTGCATGCGCCATTTCCAGTAGCGGCCCTCCAGGGCTAAAATCTGCACCTGATGGCGGCTGAAACGCGCAAATTCTTCGGCCCATGCGGCATGGGAACCGGCATAAAATGGTTCAATTAAACAAATCTTCACGGTGTCTTCAAATCTTCTTTGGCTTTCAGCGTTTGCAGCAGATTATCATCGACACTGCGCAGATGCAGGTCGCGTTGCGGAAAGGGAATTTCAACCTTGGCCTCGCGGAAACGGCTGTCGATTTGCTGGAGAACTTCGCTGCGGATGCGGAAACTTTTATTGATGTCGTTGATGTACATACGAATTTCAAAATCGAGGGAACTGGCACCAAAACCCATGAAAAGGATTGCCGACTCCTGGGCTTTATTGTTCTCGGGGTGGTTGGTGGCAATTTCGCTGAGAATTTTCATCACCAGGGGTACATCACTGCCGTAGGCGACGCCCACCGGTACTTTAAGCCGGGCCATGCTCGAACTATGCGTCCAGTTGGTGACCTTTTCGGCAATCAGCTGCGAGTTGGGAACAATAATTTCAGCATGTTCAATGGTCTTTACGACGGTAGAGCGCAAGCCGATTTTGCTGATCGTGCCCCATTCGTCGTTGACGACAATCAGATCTCCTACCTTGATGGGCCGTTCAAACAACAAAATCAGTCCCGACAGGAAATTGTTAATAATGTCCTGCAAGCCAAAGCCGATGCCAACTCCCAGGGCTCCCAGCACCACCACGAAATTCTGGACACTCATGCCCAGCAGGCTGAGAACGCCGAGGAATCCGAAGGTAATAATTCCGTAGTGAATCAGTTTTTTAATTGCGTCACGCACCCCGCGATCAATTTCTTTGCCCGATGACATCTGGGCCTCGACCAGGGCTTGAACCAGCCAGGAAACCTGAATTGCCAGGTAGGATGCCACGGTGGCCAAAAATACCATGGTGAGGCTGATTCTCAGGGGCCCAATTTCAAGAGCAAGCTCGCCCAGGCTTGACCAGGCCTCGTCGCTTGAGACATACAGATGCCAGAGCGGCAGCAGGTGCAAAAGACAATAGATGGCGACGCAGACTTTCAGAATAAATTGAAGCCTCAGGGCCAGCTCTGACGCAAAATTTTGGAAAAAACTCTTTTGAATCAGCCGGGGATGATGAAGGAACAAGCTGATAGCACCCTGACCCAGACGCAGAATGATAGCGGCAAACAGCAACAGAAAGCCGCTTTCAAAACCGGCGCGCAGCAGCCAGTGGGATAAATTTGTGTAACCAGCAAATTGCGCCAGGAGCGTTATCAGCAGCAAGCCCATGAACAGACGCAGCAGATAAACAAAATTTCTTTCCGTCGCCGCTTTTCGCAGTTGGCTGAATAAAATAACCAGCAAGCCCACACAGAGGGCGGTAATTGCCAGACGATACAGTGGCAGGGGCAAATTTGTCAGCCTCAGGCCTGTGGTAACAATGTAAAAAAAGGTAGCCAGAACCAGTAAATAATAGTGTTTTCGACTGGCGATGAGTTTTTCCAGCAGAATTATAACCGCCACTCCTCCCGCGCCATTGAGGACAAAACGCACCAGAGCCGGTGGTGCCGGCAGCAGGTTGGTGCCGATGAGTACGGCAACAAAGATCGCGGTGGCAAAGGGATGCAAGTAGACAAACAGGCAATTTTCGGTGTTTTTCAGATGCTGCCGGTAGCGGAAAATTCCCCAGGGGATCAAACAGAGCCCCAGCAGCATCAGGGCGAAGACCCAACTCTGCTGTTTAAAGTAATGGGTGTCCAATTGGAGGATGTCCGTCCATCCTTCGCGGATATTGGGCCAGGAGTTGGCGCGCAGTTCGGAATGAAACTCCGGGGAAAAAAGCATGGGTGTGGTCTGTTGAAAGGTTGATTTACGCTGGGTTTTCAGAACCTGATCCAGGCCTTCCAGTTCATGGATCACCTCTTGCTGCAGGCTGCTGCTACGTTCCTGTAGCCGGAGAATATCCGGGGCAATGGCTTGTACTGATTCCTCAAGTTGGTTTAGTTGAGCGCTGATGCGTGTTAGCGTGGCGGCGGGCAGTTGAGCACCTTTATTCTGGGGTTTTTTACGCCAGTCGCGCCAGAAAGCAGATTCCTGGTCTAGGCTGGCGTTGATGCTCTCAAGCTCGGTCTGCTGTCGCGCCATTTGTTCTTGCAGATCATCCAGACTGTTTTTTAGTTTTACATAGCTGTTTCTGACCCGGCCAAGACGATCCTCGTACCAGGTTTCCGGTCTGCCCAGGGTCTTGGTTCGGTCGCGCAAGGTTTGCAACTGCTGTGACAGGCGCAGGTAGTCTTTTTGCGGCACGCTTAAATTTTCCAGCTGTTGCAGGCGTTTCTGACTTTTTTCGACAAAGTCATTGAGCATCCCGAGACGTGAGCCCAGCTCGCCAAGGCCTGGTGATGCTTCAGGGGAAGGCTCGGTGGTGGCGGCCAGGCCCGGCAGACAAAGGGTCAAATTCAAAATCAGGATCAGGCACAGACACAGGTTGCGTATCAGGGGCATTTTTCTGTTCTCCAGCCAAGGCGTAAAGCAGGGCTTCAAAGTCTAGCATTTTCTGTGCGCCCGGCGAAGTATTATGTCGCGCTGAAGGTGACGTCGGTGATTGTGTCGATGACGCGGACCCTCCGCGTGGGGACAAGTGAAAAGGGACAGTTAATTAAGCCACTTATTTATTCGCGCCAGCTCTGTATGGTGAATAATTCCGGAGAATTTTGTGCAAAAATTGGGGTTGTTTTGCTCGCTGTGAATTTTTCTTCACAACCACGCGCTAAAAAATAAATTAATTTATCTGGAACGGGTTTTAACGTCTGGTTGATAGTGACAATGATTTCAGACGCGAAAATATGCCGAAGGAACAACTCAAAAAGAAGGTAAACGACGAACAACACAGGAGGTTTCATGCTAAAGAAAAGGAACATTTGGAAAAATCTGGGTTTTATGGTGCTGGCGGCAATGGCTGCGCTTACTCTGGCGGGGTGTAACAACAGTTCTTCATCCCCTCCGATTGTCCCGGTTGAGCCGATTGCGCCGACAGTGCTGGTCACCGATACCGCTGGCGTTGTTGTTGAAGGTGCGACTGTGTATGCCATTCCGGCGGCGGACGTTGCCGCGATC
>JAACTI010000157.1:9757-13943 GCA_009993495.1 Deltaproteobacteria bacterium
ACGTTGCCGCGATCTCAGCCGTTCCTCTTGCGCTGGCTGCCGGTACTTATGACGATACCAGCCTGACCGTCGATGAGCCGCTTGAAGACCTGGTCAACGGCAACTTTGCCGCCACTATTGGTGTGGCCAACTACGTCACCGGTATCACCGACGCGACAGGCAAGGCCGTTTTGACCGGGTTGCCGGTGGCTGACACCGATAAGTATTTCATCTACGTTGCTCCAGCAGATACGGATACGGACCATCTGCCCGGTGGCAGTCTTTGTCGCAACGCCGTCACCGGTGCCTCGCTGGACAACAAAGTGACATCCGTCGAGGTTTCCACAACCCCGTCAGCGACGGCGACCTATATCGGGTCGAGCGCCTGTCTGACTTGCCACACTGGCAAAATCGATCAGCAAAAAACCGCCCATAAGCACGGCATCATGGCCACCGGCACCCCCAGCGGTCTGCAGAACCTGGACAAGTTCAATGCTGATGACGGCATCTACAACTACATGGCTGGCGTTGACATGTTCACCCCCGCCGGGACGACCGTTTTTTTCTATGACTATGATTCCACGCGTGGTTTCGACAAATTCAAGACCTCTATGACAGATCCGACCATTGCTGATCCGACTGCAGTCGTCTGGGCAACCGTGCGCGTCTACAAGGATGCGACTGACAGCAAGTACAAGATGGAGTTCACCAACGTCATCAATTCTGCCGATTCAAGCTCCCCTATGATCAGAGAAGCGATGATGACTTACGGTGGCGGTGTCTACAAGCAACGCTACCTGACTTCGTTCGGTGACAGCAAGAGCCTTTACGTCCTACCGCTGCAGTTCCAAGCGGCTGGCGACGATACCAATACCGACCGGACCCGCAAGCAGTACCGTGATTATCATCTCGATTTCTGGTTGACTATCGATGCCACAACCCCGAGCAACACGGTGCTTAAATCACTCCCCGCAGCAAGCAAGAACTTTGACATCAACTGTGCGTCCTGTCACTTCACCGGCTTCAACGTTGTTGCCGGCACTGCGGTCGACGGAGAGCATGTCGCTTCCGCCGTGGAGGATATCAATGGTACGGTTCATCCCCTGACCGGTGTTAAGCAGGAACTGAACGTCGGCTGCGAAACCTGTCATGGCCCTGGATCCGAGCACCAGGCTGCCGGTGGTAATGGCTTGTCGATCGTTACCCCGGGCTTTCTGTCTGCTTCACGTGAAGCAGTGATCTGTGGACAGTGTCATGCCCGCGCCAAAGGCAACGATTCCTTTGAAGCTCACACCGATGCAACCCTTAACCTCAGCGACAAAATGATGAAGCCCGGCACCAGCCGTGCCGATTACCTGGCCAACAATACTAGCCGTCATGATGCCACAACCAGTAATTTCTGGGCTGACGGCCTGCATTCAAAATCGCACCACCAGCAGTACACCGATTTCATCAAGTCGAGCATGTACCGCAACAGCAGCGAACTTATGACCTGTACCAGTTGCCATGATGTGCATACGCCAGGGACGGATCGTCACCAGTTGAACGGTGCCAGCGACAACACTCTGTGTCTGAGCTGTCATGCCAGCGTAGTTAGTGGCCCTCATCAAGAAGCAAAAACCGGCTCCAGCTTACATTCCGGAGCTCCGGCTAAGTGCATCGAATGTCATAACGTAAAAACCGCCAAATCGGGTGCCGGTGCTAGTAACCCCCTCAACGGTGGCGATATCTCTTCACATGTGTTCGATGTGCCTTTGGCTGCTACCGACGCAATGCCGATCCCGCACAACAATACTTGCGGTGGTTGTCATAATTAAGCAGGAAACCTGAACAAGTAATATCACCATAAGAACAACAGCGCCCTCGGATTTCCGGGGGCGCTGTTGTTAATTGTAGCGCTCGGCACCAGAAATGAAGCACAGTGTACCAATAATGATATGCTCAGGTGGCGTCGGAATCTGGCGGCAGTAAGCCTCTCCCCAAAAACGTGAAGGTGATGGATAGACGATGATCGAAGACGCAGGCTTTTTTGTCATGTATCTGTTTTACGGGCTGGTGTTTTTCACCATCGGCGCGGCGATCATCTCAAAGAACCTGCGTCTCAGTAAAATAAGGGTCGCCCACATCCTCTGGATCCTCGCTCTGTTCGCCTTTGCCCACGGCCTGAGTGAATGGTTGGAACTCTTTCTGCGCATGAATCACGAACATTTAGCGGGAGAATTTTACCCCTTACTGATGCGCGGAAAATTCATCCTCACCGGCTTTTCTTTCGCTCTGCTGTTTTGGTTTGGTGCTGAACTTCTCTTATTGAATAAATCCATCAGGCGTTTACGCGTGATGCTCGTTTCTCTCACCGGGCTGATTGTCGGCAGCCTTGTCTTTTTTAGTTACGCAAGCAGCGATTTCCCGATAGATGAAGTTTATTTACGCAACTTCATTGCACTCCCTGGTGCCCTAATGGCTGGCTACGGGTTCATTCAAAACGCGACGCGTTTAGAGGTTTCAAGCCATATTGGCGCGAGAAACCTGAAAATTTCTGGTTATGCCATTCTTCTCTATGGGCTATTTGCGGGGTTGTTACCCTCGGGGTTGCTCATTGGCGGGCTTCCCATTGAAATTTTTCGCGCCTCCGCGGCCTTCTTGCTGCTGCACGGAATCATGCGTGCACTGCAAGTTTTTGATATGGAGCGCAAAGCAAAAATGGAAGCGAGCTTTAAGCGCCTTGCGCAAAGTGAAAAAATGGTGGCGCTGGGTAAACTCTCCGCCGGCATTGCCCACGAAATTAACAACCCGCTGGCGAATGCGCTGATCAGCGTTGAATTACTCGAACAAGATTTGCAGTCGTTTGCCCCGGTGGCTCGGGACGCTGAGCCCCGCATTGAATCGATTAAACGCAATCTTGACCGCGCTTCAAAAATTGCGGGAGAGTTATTGTTTTTTTCCCACAACCGGGTCACGGAATTTGAAGAATTCGACTTGAATGAAATTATCCATAAAACGTTTCAACTCATTGGCTCTCGGCAAAACCTCTATGACTTTTCCTTGCAGCTGGAAAAACTCCCACGGATGAATGGCATCCCCTGGAAGATTGAAGAGGTCTTGCTCAACCTCCTGATGAACGCTATGGATGCGACACCGGAGCGAGGTAAAATTGACATCCAAACCCAGGTCAAAGGTCGCAGTATCCTCTGCACCATTCAAGATCAGGGTGCGGGTGTTGCTGAGAAAGACCTTGGGGCGGTCTTTGACCCTTTTTTTACGACCAAGGATCCCGGCAAAGGCACCGGGCTTGGGCTCTCTATTTGTTTTGGAATTATGGAAATGCACCAGGGTGAAATTCGCATCAACAGCAAAGTGGGTGAGGGGACGCTGGTTCGGTTGAGCTTCCCTTTACCGGAAGGATTCCCCGCATGAAGACTCTTCTCATTGTCGATGATGATCAAGAATTACGCACCAACCTGCAGGAGGTTCTGACCCGCGAAGGTTATGTTGCGAGTTTGGCTAAAGATGGCAGTGCGGCCCTGGAGATGGTCAAGGAGCGAGATTTTGACCTCGTTTTGCTCGATCTGGTGATGCCCGGCCTTAGCGGCATGGAAACCCTCTTGTTACTGCAACGACAAAAGCCACAGTGCAGGGTGGTGCTGATGACCGCCTTTTCAACGGTGGAAAATGCGGTCGACGCCATGCGCAGAGGGGCTGCTGATTATCTGACCAAGCCCTTCAAATCGGTCGATTTGCTCACAACCGTAAGACGCGTTCTTGAAGAGGCAAAATTTAAAGCCTGTCAAGTGACCTTAAATATGGATGGAACTTTCAATTCCCTCGCCAATTCAATTCGCCGCCAGATTATTCAACTGCTGGTTGCCAACAAACGCTTACGTTTCATGGATCTCACCCGAAGCCTGGGTATCGATGATCACACCAAGGTCAATTTTCACTTAAAAGTTCTTAAAGAAAATGAACTGCTCATTCAGGACGAGCAGAAATATTACTGCCTGTCCGCAGAGGGCGAAAAAGTTGCTCAGTGTATGGACGTGGTCATTCAAAACCTGAGCTGTGACGCATAGGCTTGGGTAAAATTATGCGGAACTGTTCACTAAAAATGACCGCTCAGAGCCGAAAAAGTACAGAGAACCCCTAAGCTCTTACCTGATGAACACCCCCTCTCCCGCTGTCGGCCTCTCCTCACGCGGCAGCCTGAACGTTG
>JAACTI010000158.1 GCA_009993495.1 Deltaproteobacteria bacterium
ACTTGTCGTTTTATCTTTATTCATCTCCGCATCAAGTCCCCCATTCCACGGGTGTTGTTTCCCACAATAAATGGACTTCGATTGTCTGATTATCTGGCTTTGCGATACAGGCGATACAGGTGACGCCAGGGGCTTGCTGGCCCGGTAACTGAGATTGTCGATCAGGTTGGCCTGACCGGCGAGAAGGACCGGCAGCTAGGGTTTGGAATCCTGCTCGAACTGCGTCAGGGTGTGCAGTTCGGCAAAGATATCGCGTCGCAAAAGGGACGCTTCATCCTGGGCATGGGGAACCAACCGCGAGTGATCGTCAATAAAGGCGATCAGGTAACACTTGCGGCGTTTGCCGTCACAGTCGAGCACCGGCCCGTGGAGAATGTCGGATTGCCACAGATCCTTGGGCCGCTCGGCTCAAACTTGCGTCAGTCCGTCGGCAGCGGCGCATCAGACGTCATCAGCTGGTGCTGGTGCAAAAAGCGGTACACCGAATTTTGCGCAGGTCCCGGCGCAGGGCGATCAGGGCCAGAGCGGTCTCTTCGTCGATAGCGCGGGTTTGCCCCTAATCATTACGGTCTCGGGGGTAGAGCGCCTCAAGCCGCCGTCGGTCTTCGAGGTAGCGGCTAATCCAGCGGATCAAGATGCCGCGAATGCGAGAAAAATAATCGGCAGGGCGCGCCGTCATGCCACAGCCGCACTCCGGGCAGCGGTAGCACTTCATCGGCAGCGCAGCAACCTCGGTGACTGCGCCTTAGGATGGCCGACCTACCCAGTTCTTTGATCTTCGCAAAAATTGACAGGTCAGTTGCGGTTTTGCTAAATTGAATTACGTTTAGGGCAATTAAGTAATTCAAGGAGGTTTAGATGAGAAGCACAATTACCGCCAGAGGGCAAACCGTGATTCCGGCGGAAATTCGGCGGCGTTTTGAACTTGATCCTTCCAAACGACTGGAATGGATTGTCGAGGATGGCAACATCCGCGTTGTGCCGGTTACAGATGATCCGATTGCGGCCTTTCGTGGTCGTGGTAAAGGCGATTCAACCTTGCGCCTGCTCGCAGAGCGCAGACGCGACCGAGGGACGGAATGAAGCGTTATCTGCTTGACACTTCGGCTTTACTCACTTTGCGCGACGATGAAATGGGTGCTAACCAGGTTGCCGAACTCCTCGGTCAGGCTAGACAACATCGCGTTCAATGTTTTGCTTGTTTTTTGACGCTGATGGAAATTTTCTACCGCGTCTGGCGTGATGAAGGCGAGGCCGAGGGCCGACTGGCTTATGAGCAATGCCAAGCATTGCCCCTGAATTGGATTCACGAAGACAAGGAGCTCCTCGAAATGGCCGCATCGATCAAGGCAAACTATCAGGTCTCCCTAGCCGATGCCTGGATTGGGGCGGCAGCCATTTTACAAAACGCTCAACTGGTTCATAAAGATCCAGAATTCGAGGCGCTGGATTGTGATCAATTGCCTTTACCTTATAAGGGGCGACAATAAAACGGTGGCGTCCTAAATTCTATTTTTCCAGATACTGCGTGCGCATGATAAGGCCATGCGCACCATTCCAGCTTATAAAACCTGTTTCAGGAACAGTTTGGTGCGGTCTTCTTGCGGGTTGGTGAAGAAATGTTCGGGGGTGCCTTCTTCGACCAGTTTGCCTTGATCCATAAACAGCACCCGGTCGGCGACTTCGCGGGCGAAACCCATTTCGTGGGTGACGACCACCATGGTCATGCCTTCGCGGGCGAGATTTTTCATGACATCAAGCACTTCGCCGACCATTTCCGGGTCGAGGGCACTGGTGGGTTCATCGAAGAGCATGATTTTAGGATCCATGGCCAGCGCCCGGGCAATGGCGACTCTCTGTTGCTGGCCGCCGGACAAACGGCTGGGATATTCTTGTTCCTTTTCGGCAATCCCAACTTTTTCCAACAGCATACGGGCTTTGATCTCGGCATCTTTATGTTTGCGTTTGCGCACAATTGTCTGGGCAAGCACAATATTTTCGATGACTTTTTTGTGCGGGAACAGATTGAATTGCTGGAAAACCATGCCGACTTCACGCCTGACTTTATTCAAATCGGTCTTGCGATCCGCCAGATCAACGCCATCGACCAATATATGCCCGGAGGTCAGGGTTTCCAGGCCATTCAGGCAACGTAAAAATGTGGATTTCCCCGACCCCGAAGGACCGATGACCACAACCACTTCAGCCGGTTTAATGTTGACGGAGACGCCATCAACGGCATAGACGGTCTGACCACGGCCAAAAAAAGTTTTTTTCAGATCTCGGGTTTTAATCACTGATGGCGAGCCTCCGTTCAATCCATGAAATCAGCTGCGATAAGATCGAGGTTAACAGCAGATAAAGCAAGGCGACCGTGAACCAGATTTCAAAAGTGGCAAAGGTTGAGGTGATGACTTCGCGACCACTTTTGGTCAGGTCGGTAATCGCAATGACCGACACCAGGGACGAGTCTTTGATCAGGCTGATAAACTGACCGGCCAAAGGAGGCAAAACCCGTTTGAAAGCCTGTGGCAGCACAATGTAAATCATATTCTGGGTTGCAGTCATGCCGAGAGAGCGCGCGGCTTCCGTTTGGCCCTTGGGAATCGATTGTATGCCGGCCCGAATAATTTCGGCGACGTAGGCACCGGCAAAAATTGCCAGGGCACTGATGCCGGCGACCACCCTGCCAATATCCAATACGGTGCCAAGGAAAAAATAGAAGATGAAGATTTGTACCAGCAGTGGAGTGCCGCGAATCAATTCGACATAGAAGGTCGACAAACTGCGGAGGGTTAGATTATTGGAGACGCGGCAGAGTCCTGAAATCAAGCCGATGATCAGCCCAATAAAACTGGCGGCAGCAGACAACCACAGAGTCATCAGTAATCCGGTCATCAGTGGCCCGGCTTTCCACTCACTGGTACTACCGAGAGTATCGCCCTCGAACAGGTCTTCACCGGTGTCAACCCGCAGGCTTTCGGAATCAACTTTAAAGATTTTCTGCGTGCCATCTTCGCCTTGAAAAACAATTTTGGCCGTGCCGCCGCCGGCATCAATGGTCAGAACCTGTCCGTCAAGGGGGGCATGAAGTAATGTTTCTGCATTGTAAAAAAAGTATTGAGGGATTCTGTTCCAGCGCCAGGTGTAGTCGATTTTCTTGGTCGCAACCCAGAGTGAAGCGGCCAGCGAAAACAGAATGACAAAGGTCAGAAAATGCCAGTGCCAGACGCGTTTAATAGGGCTTTTCACCGCAAAATATCTTTCTGTGGAAGCCGCCAAAGAGGCTGCTGGACACGAAAAGAGAGGATTTATCGTCGCTTACGACCTGCACTCTGTTTTGTGCGGGTCGTAAGCGACAGGTCAAGGAAATTGTGTCGATTTATTGTTGCAGCTGTTTGACCCATTCGTCATTGAGGAACCATTTTTCGTAGATTTTGTCATAGGTTCCGTCGTTTTTCATTTGGGCGAGGAAGTTGTTCAACCAGTTCAAAAAATCGGCGTTGCCATGGCGAATAGCCCAGCCGAGGGGCTCGTAGGTGAAGGGCTGGTCGAGAAAGATCAGTTTGCCTTCGCTCTTCTGCGCGTTGGCAATGGCCATGTAGGGCAGGTCATAGACAAAGGCGTCGATTTTACCGTTGACCAGATCCATGACCCCTTCCTGTTCGGTTTCGAAGGAGATGTAATTGGCTTTAGCAATCAAACGTTTGGTGGCCTGCTCACCCGTGGTGCCGAGTTTAGAGCCGACTTTGAATTTAGGGCTGTTGAGATCTTTGTACGATTTCACTTCTCCGGCATATTCTTTTTTAACCAGAATACTCTGTCCCACAACGATGTAGGGGTTGGCAAAGGCAATCTTGAGGTTGCGTTCGGCGGTGACCGTCATGCCGCTCATGATCATGTCAAATTTGTTGGTCAAAAGCGCGGGGATAATGCCGTCCCAGGCCGTGCTCACCAGTTCAAGCTTAACGCCCATTGCCTTAGCGATGCGTTTGGCCATGTCGACATCGAAACCGATAATTTCACCTTTTTGATTGGTCATTTCAAATGGCATATAGCCAGGTTCCATCCCGACTCGCAGCACGCCACGATCTTGGATTTCGCTCAGGGTGTCAGCCAGAACCATGCCGGGCAGAGCACCCAGTAAGAGAGACAACAGGCCCAACAGTACAATGATTCGCTTCATTTTGACCTCCGTGGTCGGTTAGATGGGAAGGCACGTCTGCCCTTGTGGCAGAAAAAATCAGTAGGATTTCCCTTCGTCCAGCAGCTCTGAAATTGACATGCGGGTTTTGCATTGTGGACAACGGGGCAGATCATCCATAGGCAGGGTGACGATCTGGGTGTAGCGACAGCGCGGACAAATGACTTCAACCGATTCCTTTTTAGCGGGTTCCATGATATTGTCGGCGCCTTTGACTATGAAAGTGGGGGAAACTCTGAAACTTCCGTCGTTTATAGCACAGCTTCGGCAGGTCGACAAGCCGCTTGCAACAGCTTTTTCCGGGGCAAAACTCTGATCATCACCTCCACACAACGGCGGGCCGAATTGATGTTGGTGAGTGTCACCCTCTTCTGGGGCGCGACCTTTCCCATCGTTAAAGAAGCCATTGAAATTCTTCCAGTTATGGCGTTTTTGTGGGTACGCTTCGCCTTTGCCGCCATCGTGCTTGCGCTTCTGGCCGGCCGCCGAGGTTTCGCTCACCTTGATGCGCGGGGTTGGCGGCGCGGCATAGTTCTTGGCAGCCTGCTGTTCGCCGCCTATGCTTTTCAGACCTTTGGTTTGGAAATTACCAGTTCGGCCAATACCGGCTTTCTGACCGGTCTCAACGTCGTCTGGGTGCCTCTTCTGGCCGGGCCTTTGCTGAAGAAACCTGCGGCTGTTGGTGCAAAAATCGGTGTTGCCATCGCCCTCTGTGGGCTGCTATTGCTTACCTGGCATTGGCCTTGGCATTTGAACCCCGGGGACTTATTGGTGGTGATCTGTTCCTTGTTTGTTGCCTTGCATATTCTTGGACTGGATTGTTGGACTCAGGGCTCCGATGCCCGCGCCCTGACCTGTGTGCAAATTGCCACTATGGCCGTACTGGGTTGTTTGGGGAGCCTGATTTTTGAGCCGATCAGTTGGCCGCGAAGCTGGCCAATGTCTCTGGTGGTGGCTTTTCTCGTGACATCAATTTTGGCGACGGCTTACGCCTTCTGGGCCATGACCAGCTTTCAGTGTTTGACGACCCCCACGCGTGCCGCACTGATTTACACATTGGAGCCGGTCTGGGGCGCGGTTTTTTCGGTGGTGCTTTTAGGCGAGCAATTGAGCTCCCTTGCCTGGGCCGGCGGTTGCTTGATCGTCGCCGGCATGGTCTTTGCTGAAGTTTGGCCCAAGCCCAGGGTTTATGACGCAGGCGTCTGACCTTAAGCGAGGGTTTCTTCTGATCAGGCCGCTTGAGACGGCGATAAATTGATCAGGTCTACCAGGAATTTTGTCTCCTTCCTGAGAAAAGAGGTGTCAATGTCTGGAGAAAATGTGACCGTAGGAAAAAGAATCCAGAATTTGCGGGTCACCAAGGGGTTAACCCTGTCCGAAGTTGCCGCCAAAGTCGGTAGCAATGAAAAATACTTAGCCGATATTGAAAACCAGCGGGTTGCACCGCCGTTGGGAGATATTGTTTCCCTGGCCAATGTTTTTCAGGTGTCTATTGGTGAAATCTTTGGTGATCAGGCCGATTCGCCTTTTTGTCTGGTGCGCAGTCAGAACCGCCCCAAGGTGCCGCGTTTCAGCGCCGCCGGCAGCAAGACCGGTGGCTACACTTACGAATCTCTGGGTTATCAGAAGCAGAACCGGCAGATGGAACCTTTTCTGGTGACTCTGGCGCCGACCGAGGTTCACCAGACGGAACCCAACCAGCATGCGGGTGAAGAAATTTTGTTTGTTCTCGAAGGTCAAGTGAAGGTTGAGCTTGGTGAACACACCGATATTCTCAACTCCGGTGATTCGATTTACTACGATTCAACTCTGCCACATATTGTCTCCTGTCAGGGGGATTCTCCGGCCAGGATTTTGGCTGTTATTTATGCCAAAAAAGAAATGATTATTTTTTGATTTCGCGGATTACCGGATGACCAGTGTTCGCAGGTTTTTTTGTTGTTGATCTTCTGCAGGAATTTCTTGCATTCGTTCCGTGCTTGTGTTAGAAAATCCGGGTTTCATGGTTTGATCTTGAGAAAGTGAGCCCCGGCTCGCTTTTTTTATTGTCGGGAGTTTAGGTGTGAGCAGGGTGTTAGAACGGGTTGAGCGACTGATCCAGCCAATTGTTGCAGAGCTTGCCCTTGAGTTGGTCGATATCGAATATCAGCGCGAAGGTCAAGGGTGGGTGCTGCGCATTTATCTGGATAAAAACGGCGGGATTACCCTTGACGATTGCGCGCGGGCAAGCCGAGAATTCAGCCCATTGCTCGATGTAGAAGATGTGGTTGGTACGGCGTATACCCTTGAAGTTTCATCGCCGGGTCTTGAACGGCCACTGAAGAAACTCGCCGATTTTTCCCGCTTTAAGGGGCACAGCGTCAAGATTAAAACCCGCGTCAGTTGTGACCCTGATTTGCGCGGCCATAAACGCAAAACCTTTACAGGCGAACTTCTGGGGGTAGAAGAGCAGAAAATTTGCTTACAGCAATCCGACAAGCTGGGGGGCAAGGTTTGTTTTGCTCTTGAAGAGCTGGACAACGCCCATCTTGTTTTTGAATTTTAACCGGGGTAAAGGTCGTCTTTTTTGATTTTTTGACCGTTGGTAAGTAAATCTTTTCAAGTTATAACCTTTTTAAAGGGGTAAAATGATGCTGGGTAATTTGAATCACATCATCGATCAGGTGGTTAAAGACAAGGGCATTGATCGTGGTGTGCTGGTCGAGGCGCTGGAGTCTGCCGTCTTAAGCGCAGCGAATAAAAAATTTCGGAATACACGCGATCTTGAAGCCCATTTTAATGATGAAGTCGGCGAAGTCGAGGTTTTTGAGTTTGTGACTGTTGTTGATGAGGTTTTTGATTCGTATAAAGAAATTGATATCGCCGAAGCGCGCGAAGTTGACCCCGATGTCGAAGTGGGGGATTCTCTAGGCATGATGCTCGAAGCGGGAAATTTCAGTCGCATCGCGGCCCAAACGGCCAAGCAGGTGATTATCCAAAAGGTTCGCGAAGCTGAGCGTGAAGGGGTATTTAACGAATTCAAGGATCGGGTCGGCGAGGTGGTCAACGGCATTGTGCGGCGTTATGAACGTGGTGATCTGATTGTTGATCTGGGCCGCGCCGAAGCGTTACTTCCTTCCCGGGAGCAGGTACCACGGGAAAATTACCGACAGTCTGATCGGGTTCGTGCGTATATTTCAGAAGTCAAAATGTCGTCCAAGGGTCCGCAAATTATTTTGTCACGCACTCATCCCGGCTTGCTGATTTCGCTGTTTAAGTCGGAAGTGCCCGAAGTTGCCGAGGGAATTGTTGAAATCAAGGCCGCGGTTCGTGAGCCCGGCAGTCGCGCTAAAATTGCGGTTGTGTCGCATGATGTCGATGTTGATCCCGTAGGTGCCTGTGTCGGCATGCGTGGTTCAAGGGTGCAGAATGTTGTTACCGAATTACGCGGTGAACGCATCGACATTATTCCCTGGACGCCTGATACGGCACGCTTCGCTTGTGCGGCCTTGGCGCCGGCGGAAGTTTCCCGAGTTTATATTGACGAAGAAGAAACGGCCCTCGAAATTATTGTCCCTGACGATCAACTGTCCCTGGCGATCGGCAAGAAGGGCCAGAATGTCCGGCTGGCAGCCAAGCTCATCGGCTGGCGCATTGATATCAAAAGTGAAAGTCGCGCCCTTGAAGAAGAGCAGGAAGAGGCCGCGGATCCCGGCGTCGCAGACAATGATCAAACCGAGGGACAAGATGCCGCTGCCACTCATGCAGATGCCATTACCCCGGATCTTGTGGAAGCTCATGAATCTTCAGCTGGGCAAGACGAGGAGCCGGATCAGGTTTGAGCCAGACGCCTCATCAACCGCAACGCACCTGTGTCGGTTGCCGTCTGTCGCGCAATCGCAGCGATCTTTTGCGTTTTGTGTTATCTCCGCAACAGCAGTTGCTGGTTGATTATCGTCAAAAATTACCTGGCCGTGGGGTTTACACCTGCGTTGACCCCAACTGTGTTGTGAGGGCGGTAGAACGCAAGCAGTTTCACCGCGCCCTGAAGGTCGAGAAATTAGACCTTGATAAGGCAGCGTTAGTTACCCGAATTGCCGCAGAAATTTTACAGAAGATTGAAAATTTGTTAGGCATGGCACGCAAATCGGCACAGGTGGTTTCCGGCGGGGAGATGGTGTTAAATGGTTTGAAAACGGGCGGCACCTACGCCCTGGTGGTAATGAGTCAGGATATATCAGAAGGTGTTGCCGGGAAAATTTTGCGTGCAGCGCAAAAAAATAATGTCGATATTTTTCAGGCACTGAGCAAAGAACGTATGGGCAAAATTCTGGGAAAAGGCGAGCGCAGTGTCGCGGCGCTTGTACCCGGGCAATTGGCCAATGCGATCCGGCATGAAATTCAGAGTTACAAGCGGATGTCAAGGGAGAATTGATGGGCACCAAAAGGGTACATGAGCTGGCTAAGGAGATGGGCCTCGAAAGCAAAGAGCTGTTGGCAAAACTGGCCGAAGCCGGGATTGAGGCCAAGTCGCATGCCAGTACTTTGACTGTTGAGGATCTCGCCGCCTTCAAACGTGCAGACACGCAGAGCACAGCTAAGGTGGAAGACAAAATTGAGGAGCGCGTGGTCAAGCCGGGGATTATCCGTCGTCGCCGTACGCTTGTTAGCCAGCCAGTGCCGGAACCTGAATCTCCGGTGGTGGAACAGGCTGCGTCGGAGGATCTGCCGCCGTCGGTCCCCCAAGATCAGCCGGTTTCAGCAGCAAAATTGCCGACAAAAACTGGGACAAAGGCTGAATCTGCGGTTGAAACTGCGCCCACTGAAAACGCAGCCACCCAAAGTGCGGTGGTGGCTTCCGAGGACAGTTCATCGGTTGAGCCGACGGCTGCGTCTCCAGGGGACGAGACCCCAGCGCTTAAGGACTCAAAGGCGAGTGAACCTTCGGCGGCCACTGAGGTTCCTGTGGTCAAAGAGAAGACGGTTAATAAAAAAATTGTGCGCGAAATGGCCTCGACTCCGGCTGAGGCCAATGCGAATCGGGCTAAAATTCTTGGTCGCGTTGAATTACCAACCAGGGCTCCCGTCGGGCAAAGACAGCGTCCGACCCGACCTGGTGCGCGTCCGGAGCAAGCTGCACGTCCGGAACGCACCGAGCGCCCGGTAAGAACCGATGCTGGTGCGCCACGCCGTCCTGCTCCATCACGGCCGGGAGCACCGGCTGCGCCAGTGCCGATCAATCAAATTGCCCCACCCGCCGACAAAGAGGATAAACGCGGTAAACGCAAGAAAAAGGGGCGGCGCAATGATGACAATGTCGATGATGGGCGGGTTTCAAGGCATGGTCGCCGGGTTGAGGTTTTTGAACCCTCGCGCATGGGGCAGCGCAAGCAGAAAAAGGGTGCTAAATCCCTGCGTAAAACGGAAATTACCATCAGTAAGGCCATCAAGCGTGTGATCAAGATTACGGATTCCATTACGGTTGGCGAACTTGCCAAACGCATGGGCATCAAGGCGAATGAAATCATCGCCGAGCTCATGCGCCAGGGCACCATGGTTTCGATTAATCATCCCCTCGATTACGAAACGGCCGCTTTGATTGCGTCGGAATTCAACTACGAAGTCGAAAATGTTGCTTTTGATGAAGACAGCGTGCTTGCCGGTATTTCTCTCGACAAGGGCGGTGAAGACGCGGATCCAAAGCTGCAAACCCGTCCCCCGGTTGTCACGATTATGGGGCACGTCGATCACGGTAAAACCAGTTTGCTTGACGCGATTCGTGAGGCCAATGTTACCGCAGGTGAAGCCGGTGGAATTACTCAGCATATTGGTGCCTATGATGTTGAACTGGCGGGGCGTAAAATTACCTTTCTTGACACCCCTGGGCACGAAGCCTTTACCGCTATGCGCGCCCGTGGTGCTGGTGTGACCGATATTGTCATCCTGGTTGTGGCCGCAGATGACGGCGTTATGCCGCAAACCAAGGAAGCTATCAATCACTCCAAGGCTGCCGGGGTGCCAATTATTGTCGCAATCAATAAAATTGATAAGCCGGATGCCAATCCCGAACGGGTTAAGCAGGAACTGACAGAGTTCGAGCTGGTGCCTGAAGAGTGGGGCGGCGAAACAATTTTTTGTGAGGTTTCGGCCAAGGCAAGAACCAATCTCGACAGTCTGTTGGAAATGATTTTGTTACAAGCTGAAGTTCTGGATTTGAAAGCTAATCCTGATAAAAATGCCCGTGGTTCCATTGTTGAGGCGCGTCTCGATAAGGGGCGCGGGGCCGTGACTACCGTGTTGGTTCAAGAAGGAACCCTGAAAGTTGGTGATGCGATTGTCGCAGGTCGGCATTTCGGTCGGGTGCGTTCTATGACCGACGCTGCCGGGCGAACCGTCGAAAAAGCTGGGCCCTCCTTTCCGGTTGAAGTGACAGGTTTGGATGGTGTGCCGGAAGCCGGTGATCTGTTCAACGCGGTGGACACTGAAAAAACCGCACGCGAAGTTTCCATGCATCGCCAGCACAAGCAACGTGAACTCGAACTGGCCAAAACCAGCAAGGTTTCTCTTGATCAACTCTTTGAGCGTATGCAGCAGGGCGTTATTGAAGAACTTGCAGTTATCGTTAAGGCCGATGTGCAGGGTTCGGTTGAGGCGGTTCGCGAGGCGTTGGAAAAACTCTCGACCGCCAACTGTCATTTGAATGTCATTCATACTGGTGTTGGTGGCGTTAACGAGTCGGATGTGACCCTGGCAACGGCGTCAAATGCCATTGTGCTTGGCTTTAATGTGCGGCCTGAAGCCAAGGCCAAAGCCCTGGCTGAAGCGGAGAAGGTTGATATTCGGCTTTACAGTGTCATTTACGATGCCGTCAATGATGTGCGTGATGCGATGGAGGGTTTACTTGCTCCGACTCTGCGTGAAAAAGAGCTGGGCCGGGTCGAAATACGCGAAACTTTCCATGTTTCACGGGTTGGCACCATTGCCGGTTGTTATGTGACCGAGGGCAAAATTTTGCGCAATGCTCAAACGCGCCTGGTGCGTGACAGTGTCGTCGTGTGGCAGGGCAAACTGACATCGCTTAAACGCTTTAAAGACGATGCCCGTGAAGTTGCGGCGGGTTATGAATGTGGTATCGGACTGGAAAATTATAACGATATCAAAGTTGGTGATGTGCTTGAGGTTTTCGAAATTGAATCGGTCAAAACAAGTCTTTGAACTTGGCCGAAAGTGAGACAGCAGTGCTGTCGGGAGCAGATTTTGAGTCGTTTTCGTCCCGAACGGGTCGCTGGTCAGATCCACAAAATTGTCTCTGAAATGTTACACAGTGGAGAGATCAAAGATCCCCGCGTTTGCCTGGCGACAATCACGGAAGTGCAGGTAAGTCGCGATCTGGGCCTGGCGCGTATTTTCTACACCGTGCTGGGCAACGAAGAAGAGCGTCGGGTGACAGCTGAGGGGTTTGCCCGGGTTGCCGCCTATGTGCGTCGGCGCATTGGCCAGGAGCTGGCCCTGCGTCAAGTCCCGGAACTGCGCTTTGAATATGATCATTCATCGGAAACCGGTCGACGTATAGACGATCTTTTACGCGAGGCGCGGCGCAGTGAAGCAGATCCTGAATAAGATTGTTCAGCAGGTTGTAAAAGCCCAGCGTTTTCTGGTTTGCTCCCATGAAAGCCCGGATGGAGACGCGATCGGCTCGACCCTGGGCTTGACCCTGGGGCTGCAACGCCTGGGCAAAGAGGTCGTTGCTTATAACGTTGATGGCGTACCGGAGATCCTCAAATTTTTGCCTGGCAGCCAGAGTTTGGTGACAGAATTGCGCGCAGATGCGGCCTTTGATGTCATCTTTGTGCTGGATGCCGGTGATTTAAGTCGTGCGGCCTGTCGTCCGGCGGAACAAGGCACGATGCTGATCAATCTCGATCACCATCCGGGTTCAAATTTCGGTCACCTTTGTTACCTTGATACCAGCGCGGCAGCAACGGCGGTGCTGGTCTACCGTTTGCTTTGCGCCTGTGGATTAAAACTGGATCTGGAAGTTGCTACTGCGCTTTATACCGGGCTGCTCTCAGATACCGGTTCCTTTCGCTACGCAAATTCCAATCCGGAGGCTTTTCGCGTTGCGGCTGAACTGGTTGGCCTGGGAATTAATACCTGGACTATCGCCAGTGCGCTTTACGAAAGTCAGCCACGAGAGCGTATGCAGCTTTTAGCTCAGGTTTTGCCAACCTTGTATGTCGCTCCCAGCGGCCAGTATGCCTCGGTTTTTATGACCCTGGATATGCTGGAAAAAGCCGGAGCAGCACCCGAACATACGGATGGTTTCGTGAATTATCCTCGCGCAATTTCCGGGGTCGAAGTTGCCGTTTTTTTTCGCCAGGTTGACGCATCCACCATCAAGGTTGGTTTTCGCTCGCGGGGTAACATCGACGTCGGCCAACTGTCCAAAAATCTGGGTGGCGGCGGCCACAAAAATGCGGCGGGTGCCTTTGTTGAAGGGTCTCTCGACCAGGTGGCTCCCAGAGTTTATCATCTGCTTGAAGCCTTGCTGAAATAATTTGCTGATGCACGGATTATTGCTGATCGACAAACCCCAGGGGATGTCTTCTTTTGATGTTGTGCGTCAGGTACGACGTATTTTTGGAACGCGCAAGGTCGGGCATGCGGGCACTCTTGATCCTTTGGCGACCGGTGTGCTGGCGCTGGCCCT
>JAACTI010000159.1 GCA_009993495.1 Deltaproteobacteria bacterium
AAGAAACCACAGGTCGCACCATATTCGGGGGACATATTCGCGATGGTGGCACGATCTGCCAGGGGAAGAGTGCTGAGACCCGGCCCGTAAAATTCGACGAATTTTCCCACCACCCCGTGGCTTCGCAACTGTTGGGTGACGGTCAGCACCAAATCCGTAGCGGTAACCCCTTCGGCCAGATTGCCCTCCAGACGAAACCCCACCACTTCAGGAATCAGCATAGAAATCGGCTGTCCCAGCATCGCCGCTTCCGCTTCGATTCCGCCAACGCCCCAGCCTAGAACCCCAAGGCCGTTAATCATGGTTGTATGGCTATCGGTTCCCACCAAAGTGTCGGGATAGGCCAATGTCTGCTGCCCTTGCTGACGCGTCCACACCCCTTTGGCCAGATATTCGAGGTTGACTTGGTGGCAGATACCGGTCCCCGGCGGAACCACGCGGAAGTTTTCAAAGGATTTCTGCCCCCAGCGCAAAAAAGCATAGCGTTCAAAGTTGCGTTCCATTTCCCGTTTTACGTTGGCGGCAAAAGCCCCGGGATTGCCATGCTGATCTACCATTACCGAGTGATCGATAACCAGATCAACCGGAATCTGGGGGTTAATCCGCGCCGGATCCTTACCGGCCGCTGCTACCACGTCGCGCATGGCTGCAAGATCCACAATCGCCGGCACCCCGGTAAAATCTTGCATCAGAACGCGGGCCGGGCGAAAAGAAATTTCTGCCCCAACCCGCCAGTTGAGCAGATCGTCAAGTTGCTGACCGGCATTGGGGTCGGTCTTCTGGTGACGCAACAAGTTTTCGAGCAAAATTTTAATCGTCTTCGGCAGCCGTTCAAGGGCCACATTTTTTTCCTGCGCCAAGGCTTGTAAACTGGCATAGGAGTAAGTGTCTGCGCCAACGTCAAGGTTCTTATAATAGGTTTCAGCCATAAGTATTCTCCCGTTGCAAAGGTCTTATTGCAGTTTACTCCTGCGTTAATCTCGAAGGATAGGCTGGTGCAAAAAAAACCGCTACGGTCTCATTCTCCGACCGCTGATTCGGTCTTTACCCCTGAAGCGGCAGGGTGACGGTAAAAATCGTTCCCTTGCCAGGAGTGCTTGCTACCTTTATTTCACCACGATGGGCCTGAACCGCATGCTTTACAATTGCCAAACCCAGGCCGGTGCCACCCAGTTTACGGCTGCGCGCACGGTCAACCCGATAGAAGCGCTCAAAAAGGCGCGGCAGATGTTGAGCCTCGATACCACAGCCCCTATCTTCGACTTGCAACGCCAGTTGCCCCGTCTGCATCTTGGCTCGGATGAAAACCTGCCCGCCAGGAACACTGTATTTAATGGCGTTGGTTAACAAGTTGATAATCGCCTGCTCAAACAAGTGTGCATTCAGGTGCGCAACCAGATGGGTATCGACATCGACCTGTAGGTCAATCTGCTGTTCTCTGAGGAGGTTTTCACATGCAATCTGGGCATTGTGGACAATCTGGATCAACGCACAACGCCGCAACTCATACCCTTTTTCCTGGCCCTGTTCAATGCGCGACAATTCAAGCAGGTCGTCGACCAGAGTGCTAAGACGCTCACTCTGTTTGAAGATAATGCGTAAAAAATTCACCATTGTTGCGTCGTGGGCATCTTCGAGCAAGGTTTCAACCGCACCATGGATGGCAGTTATTGGCGTTTTCAATTCATGGGAGACATTAGCGACAAAATCGCGGCGCACGGCTTCAAGCTGCCGCAAGCGGGTCAGATCATGCAAGACAATCAGCGAACCGATTCTTTCCCCCGCGCCTCCGAGCAAGGGAGTTGCCATCACATGCAGGTAGCGTTTGTCGGGGACACTGATGACCAGTTCTTCTTCAAGAATTTCATGCAAATCAAGGGCACGACGAATAAACGCCTGTATTTCTGCCGGTCGAATCACTTCTTCAACCAGCCGCCCATGAACAGCGCCGTCATCGACTCCAAAAAAACTGGCCGCCGCGCGATTGAGTCGAATCATACGTTCATTATAATCCACCGCGACTATGCCCTCGACCATGCTGACAAGAATGGCTTCGGTTTCGCCGCGTTCTTCTATTTCGCGTTCAATGCGCCCGGCAAAATCCACCGCCATGCGCTTCATCGCCTCGGCCAGACTCAAGGTTTCCTGAGGGCCTTTCTGTGGCAAAGGACCGGAAAAATCACCACGTGCATAGCGTTGAGCGGCCTGAGTCATCACCTCAAGGGGGCGGCTGAGGCGGCGCGCCAGCAGCCAGCAGGCAGGAACCAACACTAGGGCAAACAATACCCCCCCCAAGACGAATGACCACAAAACGCGCCGCAAATTTTGCTCGACGTCGCTCAATGGTTGTGCAACACGGATCACTCCAACCGGCCGCGCGGCAATAACAAGGGGTTGCGCCACATAGATCATGGTCACCCCGAGAGAACGGCTGAAACGTATTGACATGCCATCACCCTTATCCCTGGCGGCGATAACCTCTGGGCGCTGCGCGTGATTATCCATCTGGGCAATATTTTGATGGGAGTCAGCCAAAACCCGGCCATCGGGTGCAATCAACGTAATCCGTATCCCCGCATTTTGACCCAATAAACTGATGTGGCGATTTAGTTCTGCGGCAGAACTCTGCTGAAAAGCGCCTTGAATTGCGGCTTCAACCAGGCGGGCGCGAGCAGCAAGATTCTCGCGAGTTTGTTGATAATGGAAATTACGCAGTTCGTGGGTCTGAAAAAAACCAAAAAAAAACAAAACCGCTATCATCAACAAGAGGAAAGTTGGATAGATATGCCAGATAAAACGACGGGATTTCATATTTTTTCCTGAAAGCGATAGCCGACCCCGCGCACGGTTTCAATATAGAGCCCACAGGGTCCAAGCTTTTTACGCAAACCAGCAATTTGGACATCGACGGCCCGGTCGGTCACCGCATAATCCTCGCCACGCACCATATTAACAATTTGATAGCGCGTAAAAACCCAACCCGGTCGCATGGCCAAGGCTTCGAGAACCTTGAATTCGGTAAAGGTCAGCTCTATCCGCTCACCCTCGACCCTCACCAGACTGCGTCCCGGACTAATACTGAGAAGACCATGGGTAATTTCTTCATTGCAGAGGAAGGGGTTGTCGGTCTGGCGGCGCAAAACAGTTTGAATGCGCGCAATAAGAATTTTCATACTGAACGGTTTCGTCAAATAATCATCTGCCCCCATCTCCAGTCCACGCACGACATCTTCTTCCTCGCCACGCGCCGTCAGCATGATAATTGGTATCGCGGCGGTTTCCGGCGTGGTGTGACTACGCAGTTGTCGGCAGATTTCCAGCCCGTCAATGCCGGGCAACATCAGATCAAGAACCATAAGGTCTGGAACCTGACCCCTAATTTTAGCCAGAGCCTCTTCGCCACAAACGGCGGTCTCAACTTCATATCCCTGCCGGGTCAGATTGAATTGAATCAAGGCGAGAATATCTTCCTCATCTTCAACTACCAGAATGCGCTGCTTTTTTTCTGCCATCTCAACTCCTGTTTTTTTGCCCCACAACCCGTGTCAGTGACTTTTAGCAACGCCTGTTCGCGGGCACAAATCCGCCACGGAGCACTGGCTGCACCAGGGGACAGGAGCCTTACAGCAGGCGCGCCCATGTTCTATCAGGGTATGACCACACTGTACCCAGCGAGCAGCGGGCAGCAGCAGCATCAAATCTTTTTCGATCTGAACGGGCTCTTTGGCTAAAGTCCAACCGAAACGCCGACTCAACCGTTTGACGTGCGTATCGACCACCATCGCCGGATGTTTGAAAATATTTCCCAGCACGACATTCGCCGTTTTACGGCCGACACCCGGCAATTTCACCAGATCGGCCAACCGGTGAGGCACCTGCCCCTGGTGCAGATCCTGAATCATTTCAGCCGCAAGCAGAAGGTGTTTAGCTTTAGTGCGATAAAACCCTGTGGCGTGGATTAATTCTTCAATCCGCGCCGCAGGAGCCTGTGCCATTGTCTTTGGCGTCGGAAACTCCGCAAAAAGTGCAGCAGTCACCAGATTGACGCGCTTGTCGGTACACTGCGCCGAAAGGAGCGTAGCCACTAACAGCTGCCAGGGTGTTTGGTAGTGCAACGCACATTTTGCTTGTGGATAAACCTGCTCAAGACGATCAAGTAAGATGACGGCCTTACGGGTGGTGGCTAACATAGGCCCCTGCCGATCGATTGATGTGGAGTTATAAACAAGTTTCACAGTTTATCAACAAAATCATCCAACAGCCGGCCGCATCTGTTTTTCCTGGATCTTGTTAATTTTCAGATATTCACGGGTGTCGGTCAACTCAAAGGAAACCACAACCGGCAGATGGCGGGCAATTTTTTTTGAAGCCGGTGTGGTAATCACCTGGCCAGCAAGACTTTTAATTGGCCCACGTAAATAGAACCGGTCACGGGCCCAGAGGGGAAAGCTGGCGGGATAATTCGTTTGGCCACCGGCAAACTGAGCCAGGGTCAGTTTGCGCCGTAACAGCCATTGGCCAGCCCCCAGAAGAGGCAGTGAAAAATCCCCTGCGGCCAAAACAGCGCAAGGCAATTGATTAGACAGAACATTCGCGCCAAAAAGACCGGCAACTTGCCTGGCCCGTAAACCGGGGTCGCAAGCAAGCTGCACATTAAACAAATGAATCCGTTTACCGAACAGGTCGAGGTCGGCTTGTAAACACTGGCCGCCCCCCTCTAATGAAAAAGGGCGCTCTGCCTTGAGGGGATAACGACTCAAAAAACCGGTTTGGTTGGCGCACGCCCCAGGTTCCATAGCGGCGGCTTCACCAATGATTTGCAGCTGCCCTGGTTTGAGGTGCTGAAGAAAAACCAGATCCGGCCGCTGGTCACAAATAAGGTGACCGGTCTCTGTCAGATAATTCTCAGTGCAGCCCTCAAGGGCATAGGTCATTGCCCGTAAAATTGTCATCGATCCTCCCGCATCACCACGCGTGAAGTCGAGTATAAAAGCTGGTGGATCAAAGTACAATCAAACAATGAATCCCTTGCCCCTCAGCGGAACCTCACGGTACGACACGCCTAATACTTTCAATAACCACCAGGGGTTCAGGTAAATTTTGGAAGAGCATATTGCGTTTAACGGTACGGCTGTGGCCGATCTTGTCCACCACCTCCATCCCCTCAACAACCCGGCCAAAAACAGCATAGCCGTAGGTTTGGGCATCAGTTCCGCGATTATTTAAAAAATCATTATCGATCAGATTAATAAAAAATTGACTGGTTGCGCTGTTGACCGCAGAGGTTCTGGCCATCGCCAGAGTTCCGCGTTCATTTTTAAGCCCGTTGGTTGCTTCGTTGGTAATCGGATCAGCCGTTGGTTTGCGTTTTAAGTTTTGATCAAAACCGCCCCCCTGAATCATAAATTTATCAATCACCCGGTGAAAAACGGTGGTGTTATAAAAGCCCTTGTCGACATAATCGAGAAAATTTTTCACCGTTTGCGGCGCTTTTTGCGCATAAAGTTCGATTTTTATAACTCCGGCAGACGTTCTCATTTCAACTCTTTCGGCGGCAAAACCGGCAGTGGCCGAGACCAGAACAATCAAAAGCAACAGGAGTGTTTTTTTCATCCGTTTTTCCTTTCGCAAGGTATTTTTTAATGACTGCTAAGCCCTGCCGGACTCAAAAGCTCGGGCCCTCCGGAGTTTCCACAGGGACACTGCTTCAGCTGACAAAAAAATCAGCTCACAACCTCAGATTTAAGTTCCCGCGACATCAGATCAGTAACTGCCTGGCGGGGGTCTTTATCTGCATATAATATGGCGTGCATCTGCTGGATAATCGGCGCATCAATGTCCAGGCGCTGCGCAAGCTGATAGGCTGAAAGGGTGGTTTTAACTCCCTCGGCAACCATTTGCATCGTCGACAAAATTTCCTTCAGCTTGCGCCCCCGACCCAATTCTATACCGACAGTTCGGTTGCGCGAAAGGTCGCCGGTACAGGTTAAAACCAGATCCCCCATACCGCTCAGTCCGGCAAAAGTGGAGGCAGAGCCGCCAAGGGCTATGCCCATGCGGGTCATTTCTGCCAAACCACGGGTTATAAGTGCCGCTCTGGTATTATGGCCGAAACCCAAACCATCTGAGACCCCGGCAGCGAGGGCAATAACATTCTTGATTGCCCCTCCAAGCTCAACCCCTACGATATCGTCGTGGGTATAAACTCGAAAATAATCCGTACTGAAAATCTGCTGGGCTTCTGCAGCAAATTTCAGTTGAGCGCCAGCGGCCACGACAGCCGTCGGTATTTTTTCTGCAACTTCGCGAGCAAAAGACGGCCCAGAGAGAAAAACCATCCGGCGATAGAGTTTTTCGGGAACAATTTCGGCAAAAATTTCCGACATCAAATTGAGACTGTCATTTTCTATGCCCTTGGCCGCCGAGACAAGAAAACAATCATCAGGCAAATACTGACGAAGAGAGAGCAGAACGGAGCGCATCGCTTGTGAGGGGCAGACAAACAGCACCATTTGCGCTCCACTCACCGCATCGGCCAAGCTGGAGGTCAAAAAAAGATTTCGATTGAGTTCAAAATCAGGCAAATACAGATCGTTGACGCGATTTTCCTGCATCCGTCGACAAAGATCTTCCTCATAAACCCAGAGCCGCGTGGGTAATCCCTTCGTTGACAGAAGGTTTGCCAGCGTTGTGCCCCAACTCCCGGCACCGATAACCGCGCACTGAATAAATTTTTTGGAGGACATTATTTAACTCTCTTTTTTTCGGCAATTCGTCTTTTTATTTGATCGATTTTCAGTTGAATTCGCGAAGATTTTTCTGCGGTATTTAATGCAACATAGGCGTCGAGGGCGGAAAAATTGTCACCTTCTTCCTCGCGCATCTCGGCTAAACGGAACCCCGCCTCCCTGGCGAGCTTATGTTCAGCATATTGGGTTATCACCTGTTCAAACGCCAAGCGCGCCGCATCACCTTGCCCGCTTAAGACTAAATTATTTGCATAGCGATAAGAAGCCAGCGGCAAAAGATCGGTCTGCTCATAGGTATTTATTAAAGTTTCAAATTCAATTGCCGCCTGAGCCCAATTTTGCAACCTGACATAACAATCAGCAATTTCATACTGAGAGCGATCAGCTAATGAACTCTTATGCTCAATCAATCGTTGGTAAAAAGGGATGGCCTGTTGACAATCTTGTTGCTGAAACTTTAGTAAATCTGCCGCTTCCATACGTGCCTGATTGATATATTGCGTTTGTGGGTATTCTTTTTCGAGTCGCAGATAAAAAAATAAGGCTGTTTGATAATTTTTCTGTTCGTACTGATAAATTCGGGCGATGCGGTAAAGTGCCGTCGCTTTTTCCGTGCGGGGTAACTTGGTTTTCAGCAACTGCTTATAGGTTAATAGCGCTTGGTCAAATTGTTTGCCCTGTTCAAAGGAAATGCCCTGTTGCAATAAATGAACAGGGCGATAATTTTCCCAGACGTAACCACCGACAAAGACAAACAAGAGAGCTGAAAAAAACAAAGCTGTTTTTTTTCTATTCCGGGGTTTCTTCAAATCCTTCTGGAGATGCTTCTTCAAGGCCGTCAAGTTCTTCAGGTTCATGCTCAGCTTCTTTCTCTGCCAAACGAGCAACTGATACAATTCTCTCGCCTGGCTCCAACACCATTAAGCGCACGCCCTGGGTATTGCGGCCAATAGTTGAAATATTTTTGACCCGGGTGCGCAAAACCTTGCCCCCATCGGTAATAAACATAAGATCAGAATCTTCATCTACCAACTTAATATCAACGACTCGTCCATTTCTTTCGGTCGCCTTGATGGTGATAATTCCCTTGCCGCCGCGACTCTGGGTTTTATATTCATCCAGAGACGTTCTTTTCCCATAGCCTTTTTCGGTGACGCTGACGAGGGTTGCGGCGGTATTTTCGCTAACAACCTGCATCCCAATAACCTTATCCTCACCATCAAGAGTAATTCCTCTAACCCCGCGACCAACTCTACCGATAGCACGAACATCTTTTTCGGGAAAACGAATTGACTTACCCTTATGCGTCGCCAATAAAATTGCCATGTTACCATCGGTAATCCGGGTGGCGATCAAGGCATCACCAGGATCAATATTCAGGGCGATAATCCCACCGGCACGTGGTCTGGAATACGCCATCAATTCGGTTTTTTTAACAATGCCATTTTGAGTTGCCATCACAATATACCGTTCTGCAACAAAATCCTTAACTGGCAGAATAGTCGTAACCATCTCCTTCTCTTCAAGTTGCAATAAATTAACAATTGCCTTGCCGCGAGCCGCTCGGCCACCTTCTGGAATTTCGTGAACCTTAAGCCAATAAGCTCGGCCAAGACTGGTGAAAACGAGAATGTAAGAATGTGTCGAAGCAATAAACAGCAGCTCAACAAAATCCTCATCTTTGGGACGCATACCCGTACTGCCTTTACCACCTCGTCGTTGTGCACGATACAGGGAAACGGCATTTCTTTTGATATATCCACCATGCGACACAGTCACCACCATGTCTTCATCGACAATCATGTCTTCAAGGGTTAAATCTGCGGTTCGATCAATAATTTCCGTGCGGCGGGGGTTGGCAAATTGTTCCTTTATTTCGAGGAGTTCACCGCGAATAATTTTCATAATTTCAATTTCGCTGGCGAGAATTTCCTTTAAACGATTAATTTGAGCCAAAACATCTCTTAATTCACTCAGAATTTTATCGCGTTCCAGACCGGTCAAACGGTGCAAACGCATATCAAGGATCGCTTGTGCCTGTAACTCACTGAAGGCAAAGCGCACCATTAATTTATCTTTGGCTTCAGGAGAATTTGCAGAACTCTTAATCAGCGCAATAACTTCATCTAAATTATCCAGAGCAATTTTCAAGCCATCGAGAATATGAGCGCGTGCTTCGGCTTTTTTCAGCTCAAAGACACAGCGACGCGTAACAATTTCACGCCGATGATCAATAAAGTAGTCAAGGGTTTCCCTCAGGCTGAGAATTTTAGGCTGTCCCGAAACTATTGCTAGCATAATAATTCCAAAAGATGATTGCATTGCCGTCATCTTATACAACTGATTTAAGATAACTCCAGGAACCATCTCTTTTTTTAATTCGATAACAATTCTCATGCCGTCACGATCCGATTCATCGCGCAGATCAGAAATACCTTCAATTTTTTTATTTTTTACTAACTCTGCAATTTTTTCGATAAGGCGAGCCTTATTAACCTGATAGGGAATTTCAGTAATAACAATTTTTTCTCTGCCACTACGTCGATCAACTTCAACAGAAGCGCGAGCGCGCATTTGAACAATGCCGCGCCCGGTTTTGTAAGCTTCGATAATTCCTTCGCGGCCATTAATAAAACCCGCAGTCGGAAAATCTGGTCCGGTAATAATTTTTACAAGTTCTAGAAAATCAAGGCGTGGATTATCAATAATT
>JAACTI010000372.1 GCA_009993495.1 Deltaproteobacteria bacterium
CTGGAGCATGTGGAGCATCTCTTCCAGCAGCAGATTCAGATCCAGCGGTTCAACCACAAATTTGCCCTTGCCCGAATAGGCGAGCATCTGCTTGGCCAGATCGGCGGCGCGTTCGGCCGCCTGTTCAATCCGCTCCAGGTTGGTGACCGCGGGCGATTCGGGATTCATGCGCCGCTTGCCCAGCTCGGCGTTACCGATGATCGCGGCGAGCAAATTGTTGAAATCGTGGGCAATGCCACCAGCCAAAACTCCGAGGCTTTCGAGTTTCTGGGTGTGAAACAGCTGGCGCTCCATCGCCCGATTTTCTTCAGTAAGTTTTTTGCGTTCGTCCTCGGCGGCGCGCCGCTCGGTGATGTCTTCGACAACTTCGATAAAGCCCTGATTGTGACCCTGGGTGTCGTTGAGGGGCACCGCGTGAATGCGCGCTTTAAATTTTTTGCCGTTATCGGTTAGCCCTTCTGTTTCAATTTCAGCGATTTTGCCGGTTTTGATTGCAATGGCTCCGGGGCAGTGTTCACAGACGTGATCGCGTTTTTCAAATTCATGAAAACAGCGGCGGCCGACAAACCAGTTCTGGGGATGGCCAAACATTTCGGCTTGCTTGCGGTTGACCATTTTAATCCTGCGCTCGGGGGTGATCAGGGCAATACCCAGGGGAAGGTTTTCGACCAGCGAGCGATACAACCCCTCACTTTCGGCCAGAGCGCGGGTTTTTTGCCGCACGACTTTTTTGAGCGCCAACAACCAGAAAAACACCGTCGTCAGCAGGATCGCGGCCGTGGCTGTCGCATATTGAACATAGGCGGCATAGGTCGGGGCCGGCAGGGCCGAGCCCCTCCAGCGCTCGTCAATCGCCTGATATTCTGCGGCAGAAATGCGGGCAAAGCCGTCTTCTACCTGCGCCAGAAGCTGGGGGTTGTCTTTGGCGACGGCGCGATGGAACTGGCCGGTATACATGGGATCGGTTTCGCGGAACTGATCAAGAATTCCCAGCTTAGACAGGAAGTACAGCGCGGGCGGACGTTCTTCCGTAAAAATTTTAACCTTGCCGTCACGCGCTGCTTCGACAATTTTTTCGTAGCTTGGATATTCGACAATGTTGCTTGCGCCCTGGCGGGTGAGAAAATCGATGACCGCGCCGCCCTGCTTGACGGCGACGACGAAACTGCTTAAGTCCTCAGCCCCGCGAATGCCGCTAATGTCGCGATGGACAAACAGGGGCACCGGTAGCTCGGCATAGGGCTTGGTGAAGGCATAGATCTTTTCGCGCTGCTTATTGCGGAAAATGGTGTCGATGACATCGAACTCGCCCGCTTGCATGCGCTCTTGCGCCAGCGCCCAGTCGGTGGCGACAATCTCGACGTTGACGCCGGTTTTTTCCTGCCACAGGCGCCACTGGTCAATCGTAATTCCCTGCAGCTTACCGCTTTGACCCTTGAACACGTAAGGCGGGTAGTTGTCGTCCATGACAACGCGGATCGTCTGGGGGGTCGCGCCAATCTGCCCAGGACAGAGAATGAACAGGGTTGCCAGCAACAGCGAAAAAATGCATCCAGGCATAAAGATACCCCCAGTCGGAAAAAGCCAGGAAACTTATCCGACTCTTTCGGCGCTCGCCCGTTGCAAGCGACTGAGGGGTTATTATAACATTTTTTTTTGAAAAATCTAATCTTTCCTTAGGTTTTACTCAAATTGTTCACGAAAACGGACAAAGGCTTGCTGCAATTCGGCGAGTTGGGTCTTGATTTCGGTGATGTCGTTTTCAAGTTCGGTAATTTTCTCATGGCCGGCGCGGGCCTGTAATATAGCGGAAGGCGGAATCATCGTGGTTTCTTCGATGGCGGGTTCTCCGGCGAGGAGCTGCGCGTAGCGCTGTTCTTTGCGCCCCGGCTGTCGCGGTAAGCGGACGACCAGGGGCTCTTCCCGCTCCATCAACCGGGTCAGAATTTCTTCGACCTGCTCCAGGGTTTCGAGGGGTTTCATCCGGCTGGCGCGCTGGCGTAATTCGCCCGGGGTTTGCGGGCCACGCAGCAGCAGCTCGGCAAAAATCGCCATTTCGTTGTCGTCCAGCTGGTATTTGCCATACAAAT
>JAACTI010000160.1 GCA_009993495.1 Deltaproteobacteria bacterium
AGCCTTGAATCTGTGCAACCCCAGCCCCTTTGTCCGGATTTAAAAGAGTTTTCAAAGCGGGCCCGGTGGCTGACATTTTGACGGGAGCAAACATGACGCTGTTTATCATGCTGGGAAGCCTGAATGCTCTGCTGGCGGTGGCCTTGGGGGCTTTTGGCGCCCACGGCCTTAAAAGCCGGGTCACGACCGATATGCTGTCCGTCTGGCAGACCGGGGTTCACTATCAGATGTTTCATGCCCTGGGTCTGATCCTGATTGGAATTCTGATCCAACTGCAACCGCAGGTGGGTGCACTGCGTCTGTCCGGCTATTTTTTATTGGGCGGCATCCTCCTCTTTTCAGGCAGTCTTTATCTGATGGTGCTCAGCGGCGTGCGCGCCCTTGGGGCCATTACGCCCATCGGCGGACTGGCCTTCATCGTCGGTTGGCTGGTCCTCGCTATCGGCATCTGGCGCAACGGCTGAGACGTTTAAAGCCCCCCCCGCCAACGGGAGACCCCACACCCAACTTGGAGAAGCCCATGAATTCCCTCATTCCCAGTTACACCCCACCCGATTTTACCTCTGGGCAGCTACACCAGGCTCCGGTGGTCAAGACCCTGCCGGCCCCCGGTGATGGGGTGGTGCCTGACAACTACCACGGCACATCTAACTATCCTGAATACGTCCATCGCGGCGGGGGCAACTGGCTGCTGGCCGGAGAGAGTCGCATGGACTCAACTCTGGTGCTGAAAAACGAAACCATTGAGGTGGTCGAGGCCCGGCGGGTGAAAAAAGGCGACCAGGTGGTCGTTGGCCGCACCGAAAATGGTGAAGAGGGCATCTACGTCCACACCACCGGCTTCGATCCCCCGGCTGCCGCAGGGGCGGACAAGTTTTCCTTCCGCACCCGCGGCACCCGCGAAACCCCGTTTTCCCGTTCTTACGATGAACTCTACCAGGTTTTGCGCCATGATCGCGATCATGGCTACATTTCCTGGGTTCTCGGCCCGGCAGTGGCCTTCGACAAAGACAGTCGTGACGCCATGCAGGGATTGATAGAAAATGGTTATTGCAACGCCCTGCTCGCGGGCAACGCCCTGGCGACCCACGATCTGGAGGCAGCCTTCTTCCGCACCGGTCTGGGCCAGGATATCTACACCCAGAATCTGCGCCCCCTCGGACACTATAATCACCTGGATATCATTAACGAGGTCAGGAAGCGCGGCTCCATCGCCAGAACCATCGAAGAGATGCAGCTGAAAGATGGCATCATCTACGCCTGCGAAAAGCAGCAGATCCCCTACGTTCTGGCCGGTTCGATCCGTGACGACGGGCCCCTGCCGGAAGTGATCGCTAATGTCTATCAGGCCCAGGATGCCATGCGCGTTCACGCCCGTAAGTCGACCACCGTCATTGCCCTTGCCACCCAGCTGCACTCCATTGCCTTCGGCAATATGGTGCCGAGCTACCGGATTCTTGATGACGGCAGCGTGCGGCCCGTGTTCTTCTATATTGTTGACATGACGGAATTTTCAGCCGACAAACTGGCCAACCGCGGTTCATCCCAGGCCGTGGCGATTCTCACCAATGTGCAGGATTTCATGATGAATTTGTGGAACAACCTGAAAAAATGAGTGCTCCCCGCAAACCCATCCGTATCATCGGTGTTCCCATCGACCTGGGGCAGAGCCAGCGCGGCGTTGACATGGGCCCGAGCGCCCTGCGTTACGCCGGCCTTTCTGCGGCCCTTAAAGCCCTCGACTATCCTCTACATGATTCCGGCAACATCTTCGTACCGGTGCGAGACAGCCTGGCAGAATCGTCGGGAGATTTTCTGCCTTCCATTCAGCAGGTCTGTCAATCGGTCTACGAATCTGCCCGGCAAGCCCTTGACGCGGGCGAAATCCCCCTGTTTCTGGGCGGCGATCATTCCCTGGCTATCGGCACTATCGGTGGCATCACCAGCCGCGAACCGGCCGGGGTCATCTGGATTGATGCCCATGGCGATGCCAACCGTCCCCAAACATCTCCTTCAGGAAATATCCACGGCATGCCCCTGGCTGCGCTGCTGGGGGAAGGCTTCCCCGAGCTGGTGAATGTCGGTCGTCCGGGGGCTAAAATTGGAGGGCGGGATGTGGTGATGATCGGCATCCGCGAACTTGATGCCGGAGAACGCAGCTGGCTGCGACGCTGCGGCATCCGGGTCTACACCATGCGCGAACTCGACGAGCGCGGCATGAGCGCGATCATTCGCGAGGCCCTCAGCTGCCTTGAGCATCGCAGCCGGATTCACGTCAGCCTTGACATGGATAGCCTCGATCCGACCCAGGCTCCCGGGGTCGGTACCCCGTCCATCGGGGGCCTGAGCTACCGCGAGGCCCAGCTGCTGATGGAAATCATCGCTGACAGCGGCAAACTCTGCTCCGCCGACATTGTTGAAATCAACCCGATTCTCGACCACGAAAACCGCACGGCACGCATGGCAGTTGAACTTTTGGCCTCGCTCTTCGGCAAGAGCATTATTTAACTTCTAATCCCCTGGCACCGATTGCAAAAGGTTCTGAAACCTTATTCCGGACATAATTTGTGTCCTTCCCTTCTACCGGCAGCCGTGCTAGAAACGCGAAAAAAAACCCGAGCGAAAGGAACTATCGTGGCACAGGTAAAACAAGCTGACCGAGTCAGCATCAACTTTATCGGCACACTGGCCGACGGGACACTGATTGACAGCAGCTACCCCGACCCCAACGAAAATTCGTGTGAGCACGACGATTGCTGCCATGACCATGGCCCTTATGAATTTACTTTGGGCAAGGGCGAATTTTTCCCCTCCGTTGAAGAGGCGCTCATCGGCATGAAAGTTGGTGACAAGAAAGTTGTCGTTATTGGGGCAGAAGAGGCCTTCGGCAATTATGATCCGGAAAATGTCTATCAGGTCGAGCGCAGTGAACTGCCGGAGGGGCTGGTACCCGAGGTGGGTATGGAACTCGAAGTCGGTGACGATGAGGACGACGCCTACGCCGTTACCATTGTTGAGCTGGGCGAGAAAGAGATCACCATTGATGCCAATCATCCCCTGGCCGGGCAGGAACTGACCTACGAATTCGAGCTGGTTGCAATTCTTTAAGGGGGCGGCCTGCGTGGGGCTCCCCCGCACGCAGGGGGAGCCGGTTGGCGAAAAGATCTGACACCCTGATCAACTGACACGCTCTTCCGGATAAGCGTGAACCCGGTGAATACTCAGGTCGGGGCCGGTAAATTCCGCTTCCTGATCAAGGCGTAAGCCCCAGAAACGATGAAGCAGGGAATAGACCGTAAAACCCGTCGCCAGGGCGTAGACCACCGCCAACAGGCTGCCTGCCAGCTGGGAGGCGAAACTCACCCCACCCAAACCACCCAGGGCCCTTGAGCCAAAGATACCCGCCGAAATTCCGCCCCAGGTTCCAATCACCCCGTGCAAAGGCCAAACACCGAGCACGTCGTCAATCTTGAATTTTTCCTGTTCGAGGGTAAATCCGTAGAAAAAAATTAACGCCCCGATACCGCCGACAAAAAAAGCCCCGACCGGATGAACCAGATCAGAACCAGCACAGATGGCAATCAGGCCAGCCAGGGCACCGTTGTGCACGAAACCGGGGTCGTTGCGACTGACCACCAGGGAGAAGAGCACCCCACCGACCATCGCCGCCAGAGAATTGACGGCCACCAGTCCGGAAATATTGCTCAAATTCTGGGCACTCATGACATTGAAGCCAAACCAGCCGACAGCCAAAATCCAGCTGCCCAGGGCCAGAAAGGGAATATTACTGACCGGGATCGCGTGGCTGCGGCCACGCACAAAGCGCCCCATCCGTGGCCCCAGAATCAGTACCGCCGGCAAGGCCAGCCAGCCGCCGATGGAATGCACCACCACGCTGCCGGCAAAATCGTGAAAGGGCGCGCCGAAATTTGCGCTGAAAAAATCCTGTAATCCAGAGCTGTTCTGCCCCCAGATGAGAGACTCGAACAGGGGATAGGAAATCCCGGCAAAAACCCCTCCGGCCAGCACCTGCGGCCAAAACTTGGCGCGCTCGGCAATGCCGCCGGAAATAATTGCCGGAATACAGGCCGCAAAGCACAAAAGGAAAAAGAAGCGTACCAGCTCGTAACCCTGATTGTCGCCAAGCAAACCTTGCGCCGGCTGCAGAAAGCTGATGCCGTAGGCGATGGGGTAGCCTACCAGAAAATAGACCACCGTCGACACCGACCAATCGCACAAAATTTTCGAAAATGCGTTGACCTGGCTCTTTTTACGCACAGTTCCTACTTCGAGAAACGCAAACCCGGCATGCATGGCGAAAACCATCACCGCGCCAAGCAGCAGAAAGAGAACATCGCCGCCCTTTTGCAGCGCACTGACTGACATATCCATCGGCAGAACCTCCTTGGTCTGAGAGCCCCTGAAAACGACCTTGTCCTCAGGGATCATGCCGCTCCTTACAAGGGTTGTGCCTAACAGAAAAAACGACGTTATAGGGGGGGGAATTCCCTGGGTGGTGTGCCAGTGGAGATTATTTTATAGGCGGAGCTGCCTTTTTTTTGTGCACTTCGCCAGAGGAATAACGGCAGGCTGATGTTGAGATGCAAATAAAAAGCCCCGGTCAGAACCGGGGCTTTTTATCAGAATCAAGAGGCAGACAAATCAGGATTGCTTAGCCGTAACCGTGGAAGCAGAATAAGCAGCACTGCCCGCCAAGGTACCACCACTGCCGCCGCCACCAATGTTGATCGACTGAAAATCGGGGTAGGCTTCAACGCCGATTTCGGTAATGTCGCAGCCGCGATATTCTTCTTCTTCGCTCACACGAATACCAACGGTTACTTTCAGCAGCAGCCAAACGATTGAAGTCGTCACGACCACAAAAGCTCCGGTCGCGGCGACGCCGATGAGCTGCGTAACAAAGCTGGCGTCCGCATTGGTGAAGGGAACCGCCAGGGTGCCCCAGATACCGCACACCAGGTGGACGGAAAGCGCACCGACCACGTCATCAATTTTCAGTTTGTCAAAGAAAGGCACCGCCAGCACCACCAGCACCCCGCCGACCGCACCGATCAAAGCGGCCGCACCGAGGGAGGGGGTATCGGGCCCGGCAGTGATGGAAACCAGACCCGCCAAGGCACCGTTGAGGGCCATGGTCACGTCGACTTTTTTGTAAAGAATCTGCACCATGGCCATGGCTGCAATCATGCCCCCGCAAGCGGCCATGTTGGTATTGACCATAACATTGGACATGGCAATTGCGCTGGCGGCATCGCCCAAGGCCAGCACCGAGCCCCCGTTAAAACCGTACCAACCCATCCAGAGAATGAAGGTTCCCAGAGTCGCCAGAGGGATATTGCTGCCGGGCATGGGATTCACCCGACCATCCTTGCGAAATTTCCCCTTACGCGCCCCAAGAATCAGGGCGCCGGTCAATGCCGCCCAGCCGCCCACCGAGTGAACAATGGTCGAACCGGCAAAATCGACAAAACCCATTTCAGACAGCCAACCGCCCCCCCAACCCCAGGAGCCCTGAATGGGATAGATGACGCCGGTCAGCACGACACAGAAGGCCAGAAACGACCAGAGTTTGATGCGTTCAGCCACACAACCTGAAACCACTGAGCAGGCCGCGCCACAGAAAACCATCTGGAAAAACCAGTCGGAAGCGGCCGCATAGCCGGCAGAATAATCGCCGCCCGCGGCAGCGGCATCGTCAGCCGTCCAGACACCGAAGGAACCAAAGAAACCGCCATCAACCCCGGCGTACATCAGGTTGTAACCAATCAGGTAGTAGAGTATGCCGGCGATGCCGAACAGAGAAATATTTTTCAGACAAATAGTGGCAACGTTTTTGGAACGCACCAGGCCGGATTCGAGCATGCCGAAACCGGCGGCCATCCACATGACCAGAATTCCCATCACCAGAAAAGAAAAGGTGTTGAGAATATAAGACATTTCTGAAACGGGCGCATCTTCAGCAAAAACCAGGGTTGGCAGCAGGGCCAGGGCAAAAGCGGTTAAAATTTTCATCAGCGTTTTCATGAGAGCTATCTCCTTGTTTGCGGTGTTTTTATAAAGAGTCATGACCAGCTTCGCCGGTTCGAATGCGAATCGACTGGTCGATACTTGAAACAAAAATTTTGCCGTCGCCGATCCGTCCGGTGCAGGCTTCACGTTGAATTGCCTCAACAACCTCCGTAACCTGCTCTGCTGGAACCACCAGCTCAATCTTGACCTTGGGGATAAAGTCAATCTGGTACTCAGCACCCCGGTAAAGTTCGGTGTGGCCCTTTTGACGACCAAAACCGCGAACCTCACTGACCGTCATACCGGTAATGTTGAGCTCGGTCAGGGCGCTTTTAACGTCCTCCAGCTTGAATGGCTTGATAATGCATTCGACTTTCTTCATGTTTTTCTCCTTGATGCCAAGAGCGTTGATAGATGGCCGCCAAGACAGCCGGTAAATAAAAAACGCCCCGCACCTGACAGACTGCGTCAAGACGGGGCGCCATTGCCCTGAACCGCTGACCGGAAAACCTCTTTGTGTTCCAGATCGCGTTACTCTATTTGAACCGCTTCACCGCAAAGTTGTCTGCCGTGAAGTACTGATTCGATCATTTGCGTTTACTGTGCCAACAACAAAAAACAGCAGAAATACAGGAAGTTAACGAAAAAAAACTCTGACATCTGCTTATTAATTGTGCAGATTAGGGGCGATTGACTATTCCGCTGGCAGGCCGACTGCGGGAAAAAGCAGGGTAAAAGTCGTCCCCGCGCCGAGGGTAGAATCAACCCTCATCAGCGCATCGTGTTCAGCCATGATGCTGCGACTGAGATACAGCCCGAGGCCGGTGCCTTCCCCTTCGGGTTTGGTGGTGAAAAAAGGTTCAAAGATCCGTTCCCGGATCTCGGGAGCGATACCCGGTCCGTTGTCACAGATTTCGATACAGGCCTCACCAGCGGCGTTGCAGTGGGTGGTGATCTTCAGTTGTCCCGCGTCGCCCATGGCTTGAACCGCATTGATGATCAGATTCAGAAAGACCTGTTTGAGTTTATTCCTGTCCCCCATGATGCGCGGAAGTGGAGCAAATTTTTCCATCAGCTCGATATTTTTATGGGTCAACTCATAACGGGCCAGCAGCAGCACTTCTTTTAAGACCTGCTGCAGATCCGTGGGCTGGCGGCGGGTTTCGCTGTTACGGGAAAAAGAAAGCAGGCCGCCGGTCAGGGTTTTGAGGCGCTCAACTTCACCCTGGATGCGACCGATGAGATCGCGCTCCTCCGCAGGCGACTGCTCCTCGCGTTCGAGCAGCTGAACCGCGTAGCTGATAACCGCCAGAGGATTATTGATTTCATGAGCGATACCTGCGGTCAGGCGGCCGACTTCGGCAAGTTTTTCCGTCTGGATCGTCTGGTCGAGCAGGCGGCGAAACTCGGTGATATCCTCGACCATCACCAGCACCCCGGTGGTGCGCTCGCCATCTTTCAGAGGTGCGAGGCGACGTTTTTGAAAGCGCAGCTCGCCGCGCAGGTTGCGGTGAGCAAATTTGAGTTTGCCCGGACCGCCACCATCGAGCACCTGACGCAGGGCCAGATCAAACCCTTCATTGCGCAGATGCGGAAACAAGCTCAGCAGCTCGGCGCCGAGAACCTGCTCGCGGCTCAGGCCGCTATAGCTTTCCATCTTCAGGTTCCAGGAAGTGATGCGCAGCTGGGCGTCGAGGGTGTAGATGCCGAGACTCGAACTGCGTAGAATCTGGCGATTAAGCTGGTCGAGCTCACGATTTTTGTCACTGGCGGTTTGCAGCTTATCATAGAGATTCGCGGTTTCAATGGCGACCGCGGCCAGTCCGGCAAGGGTCAAAAGCGGGGCAATGTCGTCGACAGAAAAGGCCTGTGGCTGACAGCTTTCAACATTGAAAACGCCGATGACCCGGCCCTTGGAAATGAGGGGCACCGCCAGCTCACTGCGGGCGCCGCGGATACCGCCGATATAGCTGGGCTCCCGTTCGACATCCTTCACCAACAGGGGCTGACCGGTCAGGGCAACATGGCCCATTACCCCCTCACCCAGCTTGATACGCACGGTTTCAGCATCTTCAGGGTAACCAAAAGATGCAATCGTCAGCAGTTCACGCGTTTGCGCGTCGAGCAGGCGGATAATGGCATTTTCAAAACCGAAGATATCGCGTGACAGCTGAAGAATCAGGGGCAAGATTTCCTCACGCTCGAAACCAGAGGTCAGCTTGCGCCCAATATCAATTTGGGCCTGGAGGAGTTTTTGCTGCTGGGAATCCTGAAATGTCATGTTTGTAATCCCGGGGAAAAGCATCGGAGCAAGAGGAGCAGGAAAAAGCATAAGCCATGCCACCCGCTGGCGGGGCCTCTCCGGATGGAAATATTTGCGACCCGGCCACACCGCAGAGCCGCGTCAGGGTCTGATCATCAAGCGGCTGTTTGCACCGCTGGGCTTCTTGCCGAACCCGCAGCAGGAGTTTTTCCAAATTGAAAGACGACGGATCAAGACCAAGCTGCTCTAGCCGTTGTATCAGACCATGACGGCCACTATGTTTACCCAGCACCAGATAACGTTGCAAACCGACCTCGGCGGGATCAAACCCTTCGTAATTCAGCGGGTTCTTAAGCACGCCATCGGTATGCAATCCGGATTCGTGGGAAAAAACCCGACGCCCAACCACCGGTTTCCATTCCGGTACCAGGCGCTTGCTGGCGTGACTGACCAGCTCAGAAAGTTCGACCAGGCGACTGGTATCGATACTCGGCTCAACCCCGCACGCATGTTTAAGGGCCATGACCACTTCTTCAAGAGCGGCATTGCCGGCCCGTTCTCCCAGACCATTAACCGTGGTGCTGACAAATTGCGCCCCGGCGCGCAGACCGGCGAGGGCATTGGCCGTCGCCATGCCGAGGTCATTGTGGGCATGAATTTCCAGAGGCAGATCAACCTGGCGGCGCAGTGTGGCAATCCGTTCGAAGGTGGTGAAAGGATCGAGGACGCCGAGGGTGTCACAGTAACGGAAACGATCCGCGCCTTCATTTTTGGCAATTTGCAGCAGTTCGCGCAGAAAGGCCTGATCGGCGCGACTGGCATCTTCACCGCCGACCGAAACATAAAGATTTTGCTGTTTGGCAAAACCAATGGCGACTTTCAGCTGTTCCTTGATCCAGGCGCGCGATTTGCGCAACTTGAGGGCAATATGAATATCCGAGACCGAAAGGGAAATATCGACAGCGCGGATCCCAGCGTCGATAGAGGCCTGAATATCGGAGATCAGCGCCCGATTCCAGGTAATCAGCCGCGCCGGCAGGCCAAGATCAACCAGCGCCCGCACCCGCTCCTGCTCGTCGCGGCCCATGGCCGGGATGCCGCATTCCAGTTCGGTGACGCCGATTTCGACCAGCAGACGGGCGATAGCGATTTTTTCTGCGCGCGTGAAGACAACCCCCGCCGTCTGTTCGCCGTCGCGCAGGGTCGTGTCACCAAAAACAATCTCATGCTCAAAGCGCTGCGTCATCTTCAACTCCCGTCACCTTCGCAAAATCCCAATCCTAAAGGCTTGTGGCGACAATGCCGGCTATCGGCGTCTTTGCCGAAGTTGAATCTAGGTTCTTTTGTCTGAGCAAAAGCTATGCCCTTAATTTTTTGCGGGCCGCTGCTTGCCCCGGTGTTTCTCAAGACAAGAGAAAATGCCTTTTATTTTGGCAGAGATGACGACAGATGCGTGCACTTTAAGCGTAATCCGCAGAAATATCGGTGCGTATCCTGGCAACCGCACCCTTGAATAATCCCGTTCAGCGCGTTTTTACGTGACTGGCAAGCCTTTTGCTGTAACCTCCCTGTGCAGGACAAGGCTGTCCTGCTCCTGCCCTTCCCAATGACGCGATGGATTCACCCTTTTGCCGGGAGAAACGCTCGTGTCACAAAAACCAAAAATCAAAGAACTGCTCGTCGAAAGCGCTTGTGAGCATAACCAGACCCGCAAGGCCGCCTGCAACGCGCCAACCCCCGGTGCCACCACCGGCGGTTGTGCCTTCGAGGGGGCGCAGATCGCCCTCTTCCCCTATGCCGACGCCGCCCATCTGGTACACGGGCCCATCACCTGTCTGGGGAGCAGCTGGGAGACCCGCGCCACCAAAACCACCTGGCCGGGGCGCGACCTGACCCAGGTGGGCTTCACCACCGATATCAATCTCAACGACGTAGTTTTCAGCGGCGAGCAGAAGCTTAAGGACGCCATCGACTACATCATGGCGCATTACCGGCCCGAGGCGGTCTTCGTCTACGCAACCTGCGTTACCGCCATGATCGGCGACGATCTCGATCAGGTCTGCAAGCAGGCCGCCGCAAAACATGGCGTGCCCATGGTGCCGGTGCACGCGCCGGGGTTTGTCGGCAGCAAGAACCTCGGCAGCCGTCTGGGGGGTGAAGCGGCCCTGCGCCACCTCATCGGTACCCTCGAACCGGAAACAACCACCGCCTTCGATATCAACCTCATCGGCGAATACAACGTCACCGGCGATATGTGGCAATACAAACATCTCCTCGACGAACTCGGCATCCGCGTCCTTGCCACCCTCAGTGGTGACGGGCGGATCAGGGAGATTCGCAGCGCCCACCGTGCCAGACTCAACGTGCTCGTCTGCGCCAAGTCGCTGATTTCCCTGACGCGCAAGATGCAGGAAAAATACGGCATCCCCTCCATATCCCTTTCCTTTTACGGCAGGCGCGATACCAGCAAAGGGCTGCTGGCGATCGCCGAGGCCCTGGGCGATACTGATCTCATTCGGCGCACCCGCACCCTGATCGTCCGCGAAGAAGCCAAACTGGCAGCCCAGCTTGAGCCTTACCGCGCGGTCTTCGCCGGCAAGAAGGCGGTGCTGAACACTGGCGGTAACAAGACCTGGTCCATTGCCGCCGCCTTGCAGGATCTGGGGATCGAGGTGGTGGCCACCGCGGTGAAAAAAGCCACCGAGGATGATCGCGAAAAGGCCCGTGCCTACCTGGGTGATACGGGGGTGCTGATGATGAACCCCGGCGCCGAACAGGCCAGGCTGATTGATGAGAAGGGTGCGCATCTGCTCCTGGCCGGCGGACGTTCCCTGTATACCGCGATCAAAAAGGGCATCGCCTTCGCCGACGTCAATCAAGAAAAGAAGAAAAGCTACGGCGGCTACGCCGGACTGTTGAATCTGGCCGAGGATCTGAAAAACGCCCTCGAAAATCCGGTCTTCAAACTCGCCGCACGGAGGGCTCCATGGGAGAAGTAACGCATAAACGGCTAAAGCCGCTGCAGATCAATCCGGTCAAGCTGAGTCAGCCCATGGGCGCGACCCTGGCCTTTATGGGGGTTGATAACTGCATGCCGCTGATGCACGGCGGACAGGGCTGCACCAGCTTTACCAAGGTTTATTTCACCCGCCACTTCTGCGAACCCATCGCGATTCAGACCACCGCGGTGACCGATGCCCTCGCGGTGCTCGACGGCGGCGACTACAGCATTGTCGAATCGGTGAAAAACATCTGCAAAAAGGTCAGCCCGAGCCTCATCGGCCTGCACACCACCGGCCTGCCCGAAACCAAGGGCGACGATATGAGCTGGATTGCGAAGCAGATCGATTTTCCGCTGGTTTATGTCAATACCCCGGACTACGAAGGGGGCTTCGAAAGTGGTTGGGCGCTAACCTGCAAAGCGTTGATCGAGCAACTGGTCGAACCGGCAAGGATCGTTAATGACAACAAACTGGTGCTGCTGCCCCACATCAGTCTGACGCCCCTTGAGGTCGAGAAGATCAAGGATTTCATCGAAGGTTTCGGCTTCAATGTGCTGGCGCTGCCCGATCTCGCCTCCTCCCTCGACGGGCATCTGGGGGAGAAGCAGGCGGCCCTCTCCAGCGGCGGAATTTCGGTCAATGAAATCAAATCATTGGCTGACGCCGGGGTAGTGATCAGTGTCGGCGATTCAATGCAGAACAGTGCCGCAGCGCTGCTGAAAAAGAACCCGGAGATGCGTCATCAGCACTTCTCCCACCTCTGCGGTCTGGAGGCGACCGACAGCCTGGTCGAACTGCTGCTGGCCGAGACCGGCTTCAGTTCACCGCCCCTGACCCTGGCGCGCTGGCGCAAACGACTGCAAGACGCCATGCTCGACAGCCATTTCTCGCTCGGTCAAACCCGTTTTCTGGTGGTGGGTGAGCCGGATCAGCTGGCCGGTATCTGTCAAGCCCTCAGCGATGTCGGGGGGAAGGTCAAGGTCGCGATTTCAACTGTCGATTCACCGCAATTGGTCAAGCTCAAAGCGGACAAGGTGCTGGTCGGGGATCTTGAAGATGCCGAACTTCTGGCCGCGGAATATGACCTGATCATCGGCAATTGTCACTGTGAAGCCCTGGCCCATCGCCAGAATAAAGGGCTGGTGGTTCGCGGCTTTCCCAACTGGGAAGAGGTCGGTAATTCATTAAAACATGATCTTTTGTACGAGGGAGGAGCCTACTTTTTGTTTGAGTGCGCGAACGCGGCAACGACCCACAGGGCGCATCTTGCCGCGGGCTAAATTCAACGCCACGGACGTCGGGTTCCAGCCCGAATAACTGATCCCCTTGCCACTAGTACCCTGTAACGCATAGGATTTCGTAAGATTGCGCAGGGATTTTTCGTGTCAGTAAGGCATGATGATCGCTGCCTAGCCATAGCTAAACAGCGATTATCATAACGCAGCTGACGCGGAAAATAACCAGCAAGATGCGAAAGATTATGTGTTATAGGGTACTAGTTCCTAGAGCGAAAGGTTGCAACCGTTTAACCCGTGTGAGCTTGCGAGCCGGGGCCGTTAAGCTTTCAGTTGAAACGAAGTGGGGGGCGATTAAGTTCGTTTCGCCGTCGATAAGTGCTGTCAACCCCGGTGGCAGAAATAAAAAAAGCCATTTGAAGGCGCCTGTCGGGGCGCGTTCCGACGATTTTGACTTAACTCATGAAAAAGAAGGCAAAAAACATGATTGGCTACACCGAAACCATCCTCAAATACGCCGACGACGACAGTCACGTCGGCACCCTCGACCGTGCAGATGGCGTGGGAGAGGTCGGGCTGGGCGCTGAAGAAGCCGGTCGGCGGCTGGCGGTGCGTTTTGCCCTGCAGGTCGAAGCAGCGCAGATCAAACAGGTGCGCTATCAGGTCTTCGGCTGTGGTTTCACCCTCGCGGCCTGTGCCGCCCTCGCCCAACAGGTTGAAGGCAAAAGCCTCAAACAGGCCGCAGAGCTCGACGCCCAAACCTTGGATCGAGAGCTCGGCGGTCTGCCCACCGACCGCAGCTACTGTGCTGATCTGGCCATCGAGGCCTTGCAGGCCGCCCTCAGCAGTGTCCAGCAGCAGTCAGAGCGAGTTGTCACCCGGCACACAGTCACGACCCAATCCCATGATCCACGATTGTCCGCCAACACCCCCCTCTACCGCGCCCTGATGGCCAGTCCTGCCACCAACGACATCCCGGCTGAAGACCGTCAGCTTTTCGCCTGCCTGCTGGCGGTGGCCGCCCAAGAGTCTGTTCCCCTGCATCTGGCCCTCAATCTGTCCGCGGAGATGCTTGAAACCCTGCTCTCCCAAGTTTTTCCGGCCATCGACAAAAAAAAGTTTTCCCCAGTCTCCGCCCCGAAAACCACCCCACCGCCGGACATCAATCCGCAGGTGCAAAGCCTGCTGCTTGGCTTTGTCGACCCCGATTTATCCGGTTGGGGGCAGTTCGCCGCCCTGGTCCTGGCACGGGTGATGGCCGCCCGCGCTGCCCATCCCGGGCATTTATGGGTTGCCATGGGCCTGTTTGAGCGCCCACAGCTTAGCGCTGCCATCCGACGTCATTTACCGGCACTGGCGGCGGCCAACCACCAGGGGATGCGCTGGAAAAGATTTTTCTTCAAGCAGGTGTGTGAATTCAAGGGCGGCACCATGTGCAAATCGCCAGTGTGCGGCGACTGCAGCGATTATAGTTTGTGTTTTGTGCCGGAGGAGGAGCCGCCCGCGTCGATTAAAAGCGATCGTTATGTCAGCTACAAAAACATCGACTGCGCGGGCAACTCCAAAAAAATTATGCGCATGTTGCGCCGTCACATCAATGACCCGCAGAAATCCAATCTCTTCTGGGAAAAGTTTAAAGAAAAACTCGCCCAGGTCGATCACCCCGGACAAGGGGCAGATCAAGGAGTTGACGAGCTGTTTCTGATTCACACCTACATCAATAACCTTCACGAGATTTTTGCAGAATACGATGATCAAGTGGCCATTGAACTGCTCGAACAGATTGAACGCGAGTGCTGTTGAATAACAACGGCTAATCAACGAAAGAGGGATGAAATGGCACAGATCATTTTCTGGGAAAAACCCGGCTGTCAGGGGAACCGTCGACAAAAAGAGATTCTCCTCGCCTCGGGGCATCAGCTTGAGGAGCGCAATCTGCTGACCGAACCCTGGACACGGGAGTCGCTGGCACTCTTTTTTGGTGACCGACCCGTCGCCGACTGGTTCAATATCACCAACCCGCGCATCAAGTCGAAAGAGCTGGTGCCGGCCGAGATCTCTGGCGAAGAGGCACTGGCGCTGATGATCGCCGACCCTCTGCTCATCGTACGGCCCCTCATGCAGGTCGGCAGCGAGCGTCTGGCCGGTTTTCAGGTCGAGCAGGTGCATAACTGGATCGGCCTGGATTTGGCGACTGTCGGCCCGCGAGACCCCCAAAACTGTCCCTGCGTGACTTCGGAGTTTCTGATAGGGCCGAACCTGAAGGGCGGCGCAAACTTAGCCCCATAAATGACCCTCCATGCGCCAATTTACTTTGATGAGAATAAAGACAATACCGACACAACTCATCCCGGCGCGCGGCTAAAAGACAGAGCACAATCAGTGATGGTTCTTTTCGTCTCTTGCATGCGGCAGCTTAGTCGCACGCCTTCTGGCTAAGGTGACGGGAATTGCCCCAGGAGGTAAAAAAATGGGCTGCGGCAAAATGCGGCAACCCATTATGGTTATTTGGAGCGGGAAACGGGATTCGAACCCGCGACTTTCAGCTTGGGAAGCTGACACTCTACCAACTGAGTTATTCCCGCATTGGGGGGCGAGTATATGAAGCGTGGCAGGGGTTTGTCAATTGGAAAATTTGGTTTGCAACCATTTCACCGCTGCGGGCTGATCTGCTATTTCACCTGCGATTTCAGCCAGTTTGATTTTTTTCTGCCAGATACCAATTGCCTCGCCCGGCGGCAACCCGGTGATTTGCATGATCTGTTGGCCGCTGAGCAGAGGTTCGATCTGTTGTTTCAGCTGCTGTTGACGATACTGCACAATCAAACGGGCGAAAAATTCATCCGCATGGCCGTCGTGCTGCTGAATCAGGGCCGCTAAAAGCTGTTCAACAGCATAGGGCTCAAGCATTTCAACTTGCAGGGCCAAAACGCGTGCAGAGGATGCGGTATTAAACGCTGACAGGGACAAAGGCCCAGAGTTCAGTCGCTGCACAAGGGCGCAACTTCGGGCCGAAAAGCGCAACTTTTTTAAAGTGGCGCGCGGATTTTTCTGGTCGGCCAGTTTGAGCAGTTGCGCCAACAACAGCAACCCGGCACAGCTTAACCCCTCTTCAACCAAGGTATTGAGCAGCGCCGCTAACTGCGGATGGCGTTCCAAACGATGGCGTGCAGCGAACACAGGCTGCATTGGGAGCGCAAAGGGTTTGCTTGTGGTGGCGATGCCGAACAACTGTGTCAGCAGCCCGGTCTCTTCGAGAAAAAACAGCGCCGGGGTCAGGTGCGCAGCACTGAAAATACGGCCAAGTTCACTGCGAATGCGCTCTGCGGCAACCTGCTCCAGCAAAGGTGCCAACTGTTGGATTTGCGCGCGGGTGCGGGATTCAATTTGCCAGCCCTGCTGCGCCTGATGGCGAATTCCCTTGAGAATTCGCAAAGGATCCTGTGCGAGCACGTGAACACCACAACGGCGTAAAACGCCCTGGGTTAAATCGTCGTAACCACCGGTTGGATCAATAAGTGCGGGTGGCATCAGCTGCAAGGCCCCCAGAGGAACGGCCATGGCGTTGATGGTGAAATCTCGCAGACAGAGGTCGGCTTCGATGGTAACAGCCCGCAAGGGAGCAAAATCGAACTGAATTTTCTGCCCGCGGAAAACCACCCGACTCTGATTGCGGGCAGCATCCAGCCAGAACCAACTGCCGCCGAAAGCTCGCGCCCAACGGCGAATTTGCGGAGTTTTGTCAGAAGCAAAAGCAATGTCGTAATCACTCGGTTGCTGGTCGCGCAACAGATCGCGCAGGGTGCCGCCAACCAACCAAACCGCCGGCTCTTCGCTCAGGGCAGAAGAGAGAGAGTTGAGCAATTCGACGGACTGCACAGGCAAGGAAGCCGACAGTGGTTGCAATGCATTCATACAGATCCTAAAAAAACAAAGACCCTGCGAAAGCGGTTGTTTCGCAGGGTCTTTGTGATTCATTCGCCAGGGCGTTCAGGCGCTGGGGGCCGCATTTGGGCAGGAAGCACAACCACCGCCGCCTGCGCCAGCAGCGGCACATGGGGGCGCAGCAGCATAACCCTGCTCATACCAGCCACTGCCCTTGAGGGAAAAGTCACTGCGCGAAATAATTTTTTTAACCGGACCCGCACAATCACGACAGGATGTCAGGGGCGCGTCAGAAAATTTTTGCCGGGCCTCAAAAACAAGGCCGCAAGATTCACATTTGT
>JAACTI010000373.1 GCA_009993495.1 Deltaproteobacteria bacterium
CATCATGACAGACTGATCGATTCCCCGCGGGGTTTTGTAGTCGATATCCTCCACGCAGGCGTTGAGTTTCATCCGGGCGTTTTTCAGATACCGCTCCATGCGGTTGTTTTCCTTCCACGTCCACTGGCGATCCACGATGAGTCCGAAACGCTCTGCGAAGGAAAGCCTATCCATATCCGGCTGTTTGATCTGATCGGCGAAGGCGTCCGCCATGCCCGTCAGTTTCAGTTCATAAAGTTTGTTTATGGTCTGTTGATTAAGCATGGGTGGCCTCCTTCTGCTGGTAATATTCCCGGCCCCGGATATTATAATGGATGATTGGTTTTTCAGCAGAGAGGGTTTCCGGCAGCTCCTGTTTGTCAAGGTTGGTTTTCAGGATCGATTCGACACTCTTGTAGCTGTAGGCTTTCAGAAGCAGGGCGCGACCACAGGCAGCCTCCACCCGCTCGGACGAGTACCGTTTTACCAGCCTCATGATGCCCAGACAGGAGCGGAAACCCTGCTCCGGATGTTTACGGTTCTCCATGATACAGGAAGCCAGCTTTCGGGTGTTGGAACCGTTTTTACCCGCCCAGTCCATGATTCGGGAAGGGGTCCATTCCAGATATTTCTGATGGGCTTTGGGCATATGTTCCGTAAGCGTTGTGTGTTTGTATTTTTCGTAACTGCGCGGATGGACGGCAACGCGACGATTCTTGAACAATACCTCGACAGTGGCGGTCGTCACCCATGCCTCCACCTGTTCCTTTACAAGCTGATAGGGAACGCTGTAGTAGTGATTGTCAATCTCGATATGGTAGTCGATGTTGACCCGTACCTTCTTGCATTCGGCGTATTGGTAGGGAACGGCAGGAAGGGGTTTTAAGGCCGGGCGGTCAATCGTTTCGTAAAGACTCCTCCGTGTGCCGTCCATCTTCTGGAACTTGCGGTTGTTCATATCCTGAAGCTTTTCGGCAATGGCCCGGTTCAATTCCTCGATGCTGAAAAAGGTGTGGTTCCGAAGCGCCGCCAGGATCCATCGCTCGGCTACTTGCACCGCCGACTCCACTTTGGCCTTGTCTTTCGGCTTGAGGCGGCGGGCAGGAATGACGACCGTACCGTAGTAACAGGCAAAATTATGATAGGTCGGGTTGATGTCCGGTTCGTAGTAGCAGGGTTTGGTCACACCGGACTTGAGGTTGTCCGGAACGAGGATCTCCGGAACGCCGCCGAAGAAATTAAACGCCCGCACATGGGCCTCGATCCAGGAGGGAAGATCCTCGGAAAAAGCAGCATAGGCAAACGTGTAGCTGCTGGCGCCCAGGGCGGCGACAAAAAGGCGCGCCTCTCTGGTCTGTCCGGAAACCGGATCCGTTACCGGGATCGTCTGGCCGGCATAATCGACAAAGAGTTTTTCCCCGGCCCGGTGGGTTTGGCGAAGGCTGACGACGAGCTTGTCGTTCCACTGATGGTACCGCTCGCAGAACTGACTGTACTGATATCCATCCGGGTTCGACTGCCGGTATTCCAGCCACAGCAAACGGAGGGTGACTCTCTTGCGGGACAGTTCCTTGCGGATGTACTCCATCGCCGGCAGTCCCCGCTTCACGGGAGATTCTCCCGGCGCGGACGGAAACAGCAGAGCCTCCAGACGACCGTCGTCCAGATCGGGCGGAGGCGGCCAGCTCAGGCCGGCGCGCTGGGCGCGTTCCAGGTAGTCCCTGATAGTGCTGCGGGCAATGTTGCAACTCTTGGCAATCTGTTTGTTGGATAACATCTTCTCCCACTTCAACCGGAGAACTTCTCTTATGGTACGCATGGATAACCTTTCTGCCGTCATCTTGACCTCCTGGGTTTTTCCCGAGAGTTCTAACGGCTTTCATTGGGTTTATCCAGCGTCATCTTCACCCTCTTCCAGGGGGTGGCGGAATGGATCGGATTCCCATGGCGGAATCAATCGGAATCGGGTGGCGGAATGAATCGGAATCGGGTGGCGACTTGCGCCGGAATACGCAGGTATCCGCCGAATCCGCGTCTTTTTGATCGGCAGCAGACTTGCGGCGGCATAGAGTGCCAACGGAAGTGGCAC
>JAACTI010000374.1 GCA_009993495.1 Deltaproteobacteria bacterium
GCAAACAACGATACGGAACCTCCAGGCCGGAAGCTTCTTGACGACTATCACGCCGTCACTCAGAAGACCCGTGAGATTTTCCTCCGCCTTCTTAGCATCGGAAAAACTCCTTGACAGGGGGCAAATAAGCTGGCATAATCTGACCGACCGGTTGGTACAGAGCCATGGGGTGAGAGCGTGGTGCAAGGAAAGCCTGAAAAAAGAGAGCAAATTATCCAGGTTGCAGCGGAACTGGTGCATATAAAGGGATTCAATAACACCAGTGTCAGCGATATCCTGAAAGAGGCGGAGATCGGGAAAGGGCAGTTCTATCATTACTTCGAGAGCAAAGAGGAACTCGGTTATGCCATTATTGAGTATCAGTTTGAGGATTGGAATCATTTTGTTATCTTGCCTGCTTTTGACGGAGCAGATATCCGTGGGCTGAGAAGAATTAAACGACTCATGGATCTTCTGGTCAAGCACTTCGGAAATACCGGTTGTCAGGGCGGATGTCCATTTGCAAACCTCGCCTTGGAGATGGGAGATATACATGAAGGCTACAGAAAAAAGATCAAAGAGGTCTTTGGCTATACCGTTGGAAAGATACAAAAAGCCCTGGATGAGGCCAAGCGCGGGGGAGAAATCGGTTCAAGTGTGGATACGATGATTCTTGCACGATCCATATTTGCAAGCATCGAGGGAGGCATCATGCTTATGAAAGCACTCAAGGACATTTCAGTTTTGGAACAAATATTCTCCGAGCTTCTCAAACAGATAAAGAGAAGATAGTTTTTTTGCATTCACGTTGTACCAACCGGTGGGTACATTAACGCGAAAGTGATGTTCCGGTTTGGCTGATTGAAATGTTGTGTCAACCGGGAGATATCATGCCGGTTTCTTAATAACTATATGATAGGAGGTAGGAACATGACAGCCATAGACAAAACCATCGATTGCAAGGGAATGAACTGCCCGCTGCCCGTCCTGCAGACCAAGAAGGCCATGGACACGCTCGGCTCCGGCCAGGTCCTGGAGATGCTCTCCACGGATCCGGGGTCCAAGAACGATATTACGGCCTGGGCCAAGCGTACGGGCAACGAGTTGGTGGAGGTCGCCGAGGAGCGTGGCGTGTTTAAGTTCTACATCAAAAAGAACTGAGAACTGACTGCGCTCTCAGGGAGGCCATTCTTCGATTCGTGTACCGCCGTTTCGAGGAATCCCCCTGAGCCTGTGTGAACCTATTTTTTTTATGAAAGGAGTGCGCCATGAACATCCTGGGAATCGCCGGCAGTCCCCGTAAAGGGGGAAACACGGATCTGCTTCTTACGGAAGCGCTCAATTCGGCAGCACAGAAGGGAGGAAAGACTGAGAAACTCTACCTCGATGACCTGAAGATACGGCCATGCAGGGCCTGCATGGTCTGCAAGTCCGAGGGGGTCTGTGCCGTGGAGGATGACATGCAGACCGTGACGGAGAAGGTGAAAGAGGCAGAGGCCGTGATCGTCGCGACACCTGTTTACTGGTTTTCATGCTCGGCTCAGACCAAGGCCTTCGTGGACCGTCTCTTTGCTCTGCTCGCACCCGATTATTCGTCACAACTGCAGGGAAAAAAGGGGGCGCTGATCGCCGTCTGCGCCCAAGGAGACCCGTCTGTGCTGATCGGTGTTGAAAAACTCTTTGCAGATATTTTTGCCTTCAACGGAATGGACTATGTCGGGAAAGTGCTCTGTCCAGGACTCCTTGAACAGGGGGCCGTAAAGACCAACCAGGAGGCGTTGGCGCGTGCCCGCGATCTGGGGAAAAGGCTTTGTTAGACAATAAATAGGAGACAATAAATAGGGACAGCGCCCATTTATTGCTTTCACTTCCGAGACAATAAATAGGGACAGCGCCCATTTATTGCTTTCACTTCCGACAATAAATAGTACAATAAATAGGGACAGCGCCCATTTATTGCTTTCTCTTCCGAGGTCTCCCCCTCGGCATTGCCTGCAACCTTCTGCCAAGCATCTTTTCTGCCTGTGCGTGTCCGCACGCAGACAGGTCAAGTCGCAATA
>JAACTI010000161.1 GCA_009993495.1 Deltaproteobacteria bacterium
CATTCTTTTTGTATCTGATTCGAATGGCCTTTTGTTGCTCGTGGGGAATCCGCCTGTCCGCCAATTCGAGGCCAAGGGCCTCCTGATAAACGGCCTCCAAAAACCCACTCCCGAGCTCATTGGCAACCTCCCTCGCCGCCCCGACAAGGGCAAAAACTTCATCCTTCAAAACTAATTCGCGTCCATTGGCGTTCATTCGCGGTTACCCTCCAACGCCTTGACGCCGCGCTCTTCGGTCAGCAGCTTCATTTGTTCGATAGCGATCCGATTCCGCTTGGCAAGACGCGCCGGTTGTTCCATCCCCTCGTGGATAAATAGCGCATTCAGCGTCTCCAGATTGGCCAGACAGACAAGTTGTGCGGCATTGGCGAAGTCGCGAATATTCCCCTTTTCGTCGGGGTTGGCGTCGCGCCACTGCCGGGCCGTCATGCCGAACAGCGCCATGTTCAGCACATCGGTCTCGCTGGCGTAAACCAGGCTGACCTGTTTGAGTTCAGCTCAGGCGGAATCAGGTTAGCCTTGATAGCGTCGGTGTGGATACGGTAGTTTATCTTGGTCAGATTGCGCCGGATGTCCCAGCCGAGCTGCGCCTGCTCGGTCTCCTTGAGACGCTGGAACTCCTTGATCAGGTAAAGCTTGAACTCAACCGACACCCAGGAGGCGAACTCGAAGGCGATGTCCTTGTGCGCGTAGGTCCCGCCATAGCGACCTGCCTTCGAAACGATGCCAATGGCGTGGGTAAGCTCTCTCCACTTGGTAGGCGTCATGACGAACGCATTGCTTCCCGAAGCATTTTTAACCGTGTCGAATTCCACACGGTTAAAATCCGGATTATTCAGCAGCTCCCAAATACCCAGAAACTCTATGGAGAAACGCGTTCGCATCCAGTTCTGGATAACAAAACGAGGATCATCAGAATTCTTGAACTTGGCGATATCGGTCAGGGAAATGTAATCATCCCGTTTAATGCGCTGAATACGAACCGCCTCTGCGAGGACAATAATTTCAGTGTGTTTACCCATCCATCCGCTCCCGTTTCAAATGGCTTTACCTTTCGGCCAACCGCCCCAGATACGCCTGCACACTGCTCTCGGCAATCGCCATCATCAGGGGAATATCTGCGATGGCAATCTGGTCGTCGGCGACGGCTTCGGCCACATAAAACATCTGTTGCCAGGCGACCGGCGGTTTTTTCGCCGCTTTCAGCCACAGTGCCGTTAGAACCAATCTTTCCGACCAACTCTGGCGTCGTGGTTGCAGAATCTGCGTGGCAACGGCATCAATGGCGGCGGCGAAATTTTGTTTGCGCCCCAAAGCCTTGCGGACGACGGTATCGACCTTTACATCATCTTCAAACCAGGAATCGGCGAATCGCTGTCTTGCAGCCCAGGTATCAGCATCTTCAAGGGCTTCACCTTTATATTTTTCCGTCGCAAAACGCCCGCCCGTACGCATGATACCCTCGCGCAACTTCGACAGCTCGACCGCAACATCCAGGGGAGCCGCCTGCCAGTCGCGACCTAAACGCTCGGCAATGGCCAGCAACCAGTGGCTGGGCATCTTGCCCTGCGCAACGCCATCGGCCAGAGACTGCCGCACCCGCAGATCCAGGTAATCGACGGACACTTCAGTTGCGCCAACATCCGCAGCCATCATTTGCAAAAACTGGCGGCGTTCGACTTTAGTCATCTGCGGGATGATATAAGCATCGGCAATCCCGGCACCAATTTTGGGCAGCAGCGAGCAGCACAGGAAATCTTTTTTCTGCGGCAGAAACATTTGAAACAGTTGCGCCTGCGCACCATCAACAGCCGAGGCATAAACTTGCAGGGCAACCGGCTGGGCCAAAGGTGCGCACTCGACTCTTGCCCGCCGGGCGTTGGCGATGGCCTGGTCAATTTTATTGCGCAGCTCTTCGCCAAACCAGTTCCGCGCAAGAATCAGGCGCCGCAAAGCCGCCGAAGTCAGCCGCTCTCCTTCAATCTCACTCAGTTCCTGCGCGACCCCGGCTCGTACGTCGGCCTGGGGATGAAACAGCATCAGCACCCCGGCTTCGCGAATCAGCGGGCTCTCCATGCGCAGCATCAAGCCACAAATTCCAACCTGAACCTCGACATCACCCACGGCTAACATTTGCAGAATGGCGTCCAGAAAATCGAAGGCGGTGACCTTATCCTCTTCTTCAAGCTCAGCGATAAGATCAAGCATCGCCTGCTCGGGATTCGCGTCAAACTCAGGGCCTGCTGACACATCGAACATGCGCTGACTGTTGGCTTCATGCAGCAAGGGCAAAATTTCAACCCGTGAATTGAGCAACACTTGAGTCACCATAGCACCCAGTTCGCCGTCTACACCTGGAGCGAAAACCTGTTGTGCCAGCGCCGTTTGCCATTGCTCCATGCGCTGCACTGCCTCAGGTCGTGAACGTTCCAGCTCGACGCGCAAAATTTCGAGGGTATCATGCAGCACCTGCAGCGCCGCATCAAGACGTGCTTCGTCCGCGGTAAAACTGCCGACTAATAAATTCGCTAACTCGTCAGCGGCAGTTTTTTGATGAAAAATATATCTGCGTAATTCCGTCTGCAACTCCCGATGTGAATCAGAAAGGCCATCCTCTTCCAACTGATAAGCCTGAACAATAGCGCGCATGTTTTCGAAAGATTGCTTCAGCGCCGGTAAAAAAGGATTCTCGGGCTGAGCGCCTTTTTTTCGCCTGCGGTTATCCGGCATGGGCGAGCCCTTAACCGCAGATTGCAGCAGTTTTTCAAAGGCCGCGGCAAGAACTTCGTCTTCGGCATGAAGCTGCTCAAAACCAGGGGCCGGTGGGCTGATCTGTCGTGTCACCAGCCCAGGCTTGGGCAAGGGTTTGCCCTTATAGGCGCGCCCGTCAATTTTTTTACGCACTTCTTTGTAGTGGCGGTACATCCCCTTTAGCCACGGTTGATTGTCATTAACCGCCTCAACAAAAATTTGCAGCAGATCGCCAGCCGCCGCCGACTGCTTTTCTGCTGGGTTCAAGAAGGGCCCGGCAAAGGGACCATCCGGGTCAAAACCGAATTCAATCACCGCGACAATTTTGCTTTTTTCATTGACAACTAACAGCGAAACTCGGCGGCAGTCGCAGTTTTCCTGCACACAATAGGCTTCGATAAAGCTATAGCCCCCCGCCTTGGCCTTGCCGACTTTTTGTGGCAAAAGCAGATTCACCACCCCCTCTTCAGTCTGGGGAAAGAAGAGGGGATAGGGAACCATTTCGACGAGATCTTCTAATTTGTTCATATTCAGTGCGCCTTATAATTCGTTATACAAAGTATCGCGCTCCACCGGCACGCGCCCGGCCTTGCGGATCAGTTGGATGATTCCGGCTTTGTCGAGGGCCTGGGGTGAATCGGCGCCGGCGTCGTGACCGATCTTTTCTTCGACGACCGTTCCATCCAAATCGTTCACCCCGAAGCAAAGGGCGGTCTGGGCGATTTTCAGGCCGAGCATCACCCAGTAGGCTTTGATGTGCTGGAAGTTGTCCAGATAAAGGCGACTGATGGCCAGGGTCTTGAGGGCATCAACGCCGCCAACGCCTTTAGCGCCCGGCACCCGGGTGTTGTCGGGCTGAAAAGCCAGGGGGATGAAAGCCTGGAAACCACCGGTTTTATCCTGCAAAGCGCGCAGCAGTTGCAGGTGTTCAACCCGGTCGGCGTAGGTTTCGACATGACCGAAGAGCATGGTGGCGTTAGATTTCAAGCCTGCGCGATGCACCAGTTCGGTGACCTCCAACCAGCGCGCACCACTGATTTTTTCGGGGCAGATTTGGTCGCGCACCCCCTGGCCAAGAATTTCGGCGCCGCCGCCGGGCAGCGAACCCAGCCCGGCCTCTTTGAGCTGAGCGATAACGGTTTCCACCGGCAAGCCGGAAATGTGGCTGAAATAATCGATTTCCACCGCCGTAAAGCCCTTGATGTGCAGGCGCTGATCGACGGCTTTAATCCTGCGCAGCATCTGCAAATAAAATTCGAAGGGCAGGTCGGGATGCAGGCCGCCGACGCTGTGAATTTCGGTGGCACCGGCATCGGCGGCCTCCTGCGCCTTGGTCGCAATCTGTTCGAGGGCCAGAGTATACTCGCCCGGCTCGCCCGCTTCTTTGGAGAAGGCGCAGAACTTACAGCGGTTGACACACAGGTTGGTGTAATTAATGTGACGATTAACGTTGAAATAAACCCGGTCACCGTTCTTGCGCCGGTTGGCCGCAGCCGCCAGTTCACCAATGGCGAGCAGGTCGTGGCTTTCAAACATGGCCAGGGCTTCGGCGTCGCTGATACGTTCATCGGTTTCGATTTTGGTACGGATGCGGTTGAAAAAAGAAGTCATGAGTGTGCGTATCCATTCCCCCAGCGTTTGAACAACTGGTGTTCAACACCCAGCTGATCGAGAACCTTGCCGACGACAAAATTTACCAGATCTTCGACCGACTGTGGTTGTTGATAAAAGGCCGGCATGGCCGGTAAAATCTGCGCTCCGGCCTGAGCCAGGCGCAACATATTTTCCAGGTGAATCTGGTTAAAGGGCGTTTCACGCGGCACCAGCAGCAGCGGTTTGCGTTCCTTCAGGGCGACATCGGCGACGCGCTCCAACAGATTTTCCGACAAACCTGCGGCGATGCGTCCTAAGGTTCCCATGGAACAGGGGCAGATGACCACCGCCTCGGGTGCGGAGGAGCCGCTGGCGATGGGGGCAAAAAAATCGTTGATGGCAAAATAATTCAGTTTTTGCGCGGCGCCAAAGCGCTGGTGCAACTGTTTTTGACAAGCGACTGGATCCTCATCGAGCGCCAGCCCCGTTTCAAAGGCCAGCACCTGGCGCCCGGCGTTCGTCAGGAGCAGGCTAACCTCCTGTTGCCCACGCAAGAGTTCCTCAATCAGGCGCAGGCCGTAAAGAGAACCGGAAGCGCCGGTTATGCCAACCACAATCGGTTTCATCAAACTAACGCATCTGTCAGGGTGAAAAGAAAGATTGTCACGCTGATATAGCCGTTCATGTTGAAGAAGGCGGCATTCAGTTTTGACAGATCATCTGGCGTGACCAGACTATGCTCGTAGAGCAGCAAAGCGGCAACCACCAGCACGCCAACAAAATATATCCAGCCCAGGCCGCTTCCCGGCAGCACCAGCAACAAAAAAACCAGCATCAAACCGTGAAAGATGCGCACCAGCAAAAATGATTTATCCAGCCCCAGACGCGAGGGAATGGAATGCAGGCCGCGCACAAGGTCGAAATCATAATCCTGCAGGGCGTAAAAAATATCGAAGCCGGCGACCCAGAAGAGCACCGCCAGAGACAGGGACACTACCGGCCAGGTCAGGGTGCCGCTCAGGGCAATGAAGGCCCCCAAGGGCGCGGCGGCCAGACACAGGCCAAGAATAAGATGAGCAAAATGGGTGAAGCGCTTGGCGTAGGCGTAAAGAACAAAAAACCCCAGGGCAACGGGGGCCAGCTTAAAACAGAGCGGATTGAGCATCCAGGCCGCGAGCAGAAAGATCAGGGTCGCAACCAGAATAAATAAGACGGCCTCCCACACGGCGACCTTGCCCGCCGGGATATGCCGCTGCGCCGTACGTGGATTGTCGGCGTCGATCCGCGCATCAATCAGCCGATTCAGCCCCATGGCGGTACTCCGTGCCCCGACCATGGCGACACAGATCCACACCACCTGACCGAAACCGGGCAAGGCCCCGGCCGCCAAAGCCGCCAGAATGACCCCCATCAGGGCAAAGGGGAAGGCAAAAACCGTGTGAGAGAATTTGATCATCTCCAGCAGGGTCTTGATTTTGGCAAAAAGAAGCGTTTGACGCATAAGCAGGGCACCGCTGAGAGCAAAAAAACAACAGCGGACACTTTACACCGCCAGCCGACGCTCGACAAGAGCCGAAACCTGGTCTGCCAATGACCGCCGTTGGGGGGCGACTCACTGACCCGGCGAAATTTCTCAGACTGGCCCGTCCCCCAGCCTTTGTAAATCACCAGTCGGCTTGAGAAGTGTCGCCCTATGGGTTAGGGTCTTAGTAGGGGAAAAGCAGGAGAGAGAGAGACAGGAAACAGACGAAATGAACAATAAACAGCGACAGGAACCATTTTTCAACCGCGACGAGAATTACGGACTGTTGACGAGCGCCGAACGCGCTGCCTTCCTGATCGATGGCGAAGATTACTACCGGGCTGTCGCAGAGGCCTGCGAGCAGGCCCAGCGCGCGATCTATATTCTCGGCTGGGATGTCGACAGCCGGGTTCGACTGCGGCGTGGCGACAAGGAAGAAGAAACCTTCGGTCAGCTGACTGACCGCCTGGCGCGGGAAAATCCTCAGTTGCAGATTTATATGCTGGAGTGGGATTTCGCGGTTTTTTATTCCCTTGAGCGAGAGTTCTGGTCGCAGCTCAGTTTCGGCTGGATGATTCATGAGCGAGTTCGCTTCGAGCTGGACGACATGCATCCGCTCGGTGGCTCTCAACACCAGAAGATTGTCGTGGTTGATGACCAGCTGGCCTTTGTCGGCGGGTTCGATCTGGCCAGCTTTCGTTGGGATACCTCTGCACACTTACCGCAACATCCGCAGCGCTCTGACAACGATCAACCCTATGGCCCGGTACATGATGCGCAACTGCTGGTCACCGGGGAAGTCGCGCACAAGCTCGGTGAAATCGCCCGTCGGCGTTGGGAGCGGGCCACGGGTGAGAATCTGTCGCCACCTGAGCAGGGCGCTTCAGACCCCTGGCCCGCCAGCGTCAGCGTCGATTTTTCCCGCCAGCCCCTAGAAATTCTACAAACCATGCCTGCCTATGGGGGCGATCCTGAGTTACGAGAGATCGAGGGTTTTTATCTACAGGCCATCGAACAGGCTGAAAAATTCCTTTATCTGGAAAATCAGTATCTGACCTCGCACCGGATCGGCCGCGCCCTGGAAGATTCCCTCCGCAAAGCTCAGGGGCCGGAAATTGTTTTGGTTTTGCCGCGCCATTGCCCCGGCTGGTTGGAAGAAGCGACCATGGGGGTGCTACGCAACCGTCTGCATCAACGTTTGCTGGACGCCGATCAGCATCAGCGCTTGCTGATCTGCTACCCCGACCGGGACGGGTTAGAGGACGCTGTCATCATCGTCCACAGCAAACTGCTGGTGGCCGATGACCAACTTCTGACCCTGGGTTCGGCCAATCTGAGCAATCGCTCGATGAGCTTCGACAGCGAATGCAACCTCGCCCTGGCAGCCGATGGCGACGCTGAACGCTGCAAGATCATCGCCGGGCTGCGCGATCGACTGCTCGCAGAACATTTAGGCTCGACTCAACAACAGGTGGCGGCAGCCATAAGGGAGACCGGATCCTTGCTGACGGTCATCGGAAGACTTGGGAGTGGCGAACGATCTCTCAAGGAGTTGCCCCTTGAGGGGGATCGGTCAGACTGGCAGGCCTTGCCCGGAGAACTGGTCGCCGATCCCGAAAAACCCATCGGCCTGGAACAACTGCTGGACTATTTCGGGCTTGCATCGACGGCGCCGCCAGAAGATGAGCAGCGCAACCGGCGCAAAGGCTGGTATTTCCTGCTGGCTTTATTCAGCGTGCTGCTGCTTGGAGCCCTCTGGCGCTGGTCGCCATTGAATCAGTGGTTGGATGTGGCCAGCCTGCTGGCTGCCGCTGACTATGTGCGGGAAAGCCCAATGACGGTGCCGATCGTGCTTGGCGTCTACCTCCTCGGCAGCTGCCTGATGTTTCCCATCAACCTGCTGATTCTGGCCACGGCCCTCAGCTTCGGTTCGATCAGCGGATTTTTTCTCGCCCTCTCCGGCAGTTTGCTCGGTGGACTGGCCAGTTACCTGCTTGGGCGCTGGCTGGGACGCGACGCCGTACAGAAACTGGCCGGGAAAAAGATCAATCAGCTCAGCCGTAAACTGGCAAGGCGCGGCTGGCTGACCATCGCCCTGATTCGCATTGTGCCGATTGCGCCCTTTACCATCGTCAATATGGTCGCCGGTGCCAGCCACATTTCAGCGCGCTCATTTATCATCGGCACCGCCGTCGGTATGTGTCCGGGAATTCTGGCGATCATGATCTTTGAAGAAGGACTGGAGCGTGCGCTGCGCAATCCGGACTGGCAAACCCTGAGGCTGGCTGTGTTGGCCCTGCTCGGTGGTCTGATGGTTTTTCTGGCCGGGCGTCAGCTGTTGCTGAAGAAAAGTAAGATCGACCATGGCTGAACGCAACCTGCGACTGGCAACCTGGAATATTCACATGGCCATCGGGCGGGATGGTCGGCGTGATCTGTCACGGATTGTGCGAGTCATCAATCAGCTGCAGGTCGAAGTGATCGGCTTGCAGGAAGTCGACAACCAGATCGAGATAGGCCACAATGACCTGCAAACCCTTGCCGAACAGACGGGCATGGAAGTCATCGCCGGGCCGACCATGCAGCGTACCCGGGGTGATTACGGTAACGCCCTGTTGACGCGACTGCCGGTGAGCAAGGTCGAGCGCTACGATCTCAGCTTCAAGCGCCGGGAGCCGCGCGGCTTGCTGATCGTCGAACTGAAATGGCAGGGACGCCCGTTGCAGGTCGCAGTGACGCATCTTGGTCTGCGTCCTGGGGAGCGGCGTGAGCAGGTGCGCAGGCTCTGCGAACACCTGGCCGCAGCGCGGCGCAACCCGCTGGTGCTGATGGGGGATTTTAACGAATGGTTCATCTGGGGGCGGCCCTTGCGCTGGTTACAGCGACGCTTCGGTGCGATCCGTTCGTCGGCAACTTTCCCGGCAAACTGGCCGCTTTTGCAGCTCGACCACATTCTTGTCGAACCCCATGACTGCCTGGTACGCAAAAGGGCCTATCGCACACAAGTTTCCCAATCAGCCTCAGATCACCTGCCGCTGGTTGCCGAGCTGCGTTGTTAAGCAAAACGATAGATCAGTGAGCGTCCAGCACCTTACGCACCATAAACGTCAACTCTTCAAGGGAGAAAGGCTTTTGCAGGAAACCCAGATCTACCATCAAAAAAATAAAGAACCTCGTTGATCCCAGCAAAGCTGGGGAGATAGAATGCTTGTGCGACCAAGACAACTATCACCAACGAGGTGAAACAATTATGGCACAAGGCGTTCTTCCATTCCAGTACCAAGATCACAATCCAGCAATTCTCATTATGACTTTTTGCACAGCATCTGGCATGCGTCGGCGCGTAGCGGATAGAGCAGAACGCGCTTGGGAGCGGCGCCGTGGCGCTGATGGTCGCGATCCTGACGGCCACGACCGGTTGTCAGGCCGACAT
>JAACTI010000162.1 GCA_009993495.1 Deltaproteobacteria bacterium
CACGATCACTTCTCCTACTAAACGCCAATAACCGGTCTGCCCGTTGAATGGGCCGCCCACAATCAAGGAGGACCAGGTCAGGGTGACGTCCCAACCGCCGTTCGCGCCGACAGGGGTGGCAATAGCCGTCACGCTGCTATTCCCTTGGTTGAACTCAGAGCCGTTCCAGCCGGCCGTCCAGGCTTCCAGGTTTAAAGCGACCGCCCCGGTTGATGTATCAATCGTCCCGCTGGGGGCAGAATAAATACCGGTAGAGATATTATTGGTGTCATTCTTGTTGTCCGCTATAGTGTAACCGGCTGTGTTTCCGAAGGCGCCGAATATGAAACCCGCAATTCCAGTGGTTCTGGATGCTGAGTTTGCAGTATCAAAACCAGGGGTTCCCTGGAAGGCGCCCATGTCGATATCGCCGGAGACATCATCCAGACCGCCCGGAAAGGGATGGCCTGTTGACAACTTGTCGCCGCTGACGTGGGTAAAGGGGTTGTAGGCAGTAGAAGCCGGATTGGCCGGCACCCCCATGGCAAACCCGCCGCTTGTAACATAGATTTTAGCTATGTCAGCCGCTGTGGCCATACGCCCGAAGCTGAAACTGAGCACTAACGAGGCAAGCAGTATAAGGAAGCTCTTTTCCCGCATTATGGATAGTTTCTTTGTTATTGTTATTGAAGTGTTTTTCATCTTCTCCTCCGTGTAAATAGTCTTGAATGATATGCCACAAATCCTTTCGGACCTTTGATCCATGTTTAACACTTACTTGATAAAGAATAAAGCAACTTTCATGCCAAAAAGGATGCTTTTATATAATTTTCACCATTTTTTAACAAGGATTCTGAATAGATCCGACAATATATCTTCTTTCAATCCGTATTGTTCAATAATATTAATAAACTACATGCCATATATTTTTAGCCCCATCTCTCCTGAGGTCATAAAAAATCATCTTCTGATCTTCGATATCCACGGAAAATTCCAAGGCCTTTAGGTTGAAGTATGAAAAACTTTTCCCTTTTTGGGAAAAACTTTTCATATTAACGGTAAAGTTTTTCACACTTTTCTCTTCCGTCTTCTTTAGCACTTTGTTTAGTCAGTCTGATAAATCGGATTAAGAGTCAAACTAGTGTTTATATTTATTCATGTTTTTTGTAACGAGCATTTTTCTTATACCATTTTTTTATGATTGTCAAGAAAAAAAGACAACAATCACATGAAATTAACCATTAGCATATTATTATAATTTAATTAATTTAATGCCGCCTTTAATAAACTCTTTTTCCAAAATCACAGGTTGAGTCTAAATATAAAAGGTTGGCGCGATTAATCGGAACTTAGAGACATCCTGAGGGAGGCCGGTGCCTGTATACCCTGCTCCTCAGCCGTCTTTAAATGGAATTTTGCCTCATCTTTTCGGCCCGTCTTATTATACAAGAAAGATAGATAGAGATGAACTTCGCCTGAATTCGGCATCTCTTTAAGTGCTCTCATGAGATAGGCCTCCGATTCCGCAAAACGCCCCATCTCTCCATAGGCAACCCCCATAAGCATCAAAGCTGTGGGCCCGTCTGATTTGACCTTTAGAGCCTTTTCGTAGGCTTGAATAGCATCTTCGGGCTTTCCCATGCTGTGCAAGGCATTCCCCATGTTGATCCAGAGCCCCTCTTCTGAAGGATTCTTTTCCGCAGCATGGCCGAACCTTTCCACGGCCTTTTCAAAATTCCCCTGCTGCATCAAAGCAACCCCTTCGCTGATCCATTGCCTTGCTTCAAAATCCCTCTTCTCGATGGGCCAGAAGGAGATCACCATGACGGGGACAACAGCCATACCCGCCGTCAACAAATCCTTCCACCTTCTCTGCTTCAGGATCATCATCACGGATTGAAGTCCCCGTGCTGCAAAAATAGTTAGAATGGGGACCGCCGGAAACCGGTAACGCGAAGTCATATAGAAGATCATCATCGTCATGAAGGGTACAAGCAGAAAGATACCGTAAACCTGTTCCTCCGCCGATCCCCAGCCGCTCTTTAACATGCCCCAGGTTGCCAGGGAAAACAAAAGGGCAAAGGGAAGAGGCATGAAATACCGAACAGGGTTCTCGTCGTAATGCATATTGTAATTATCGGCATACTCATAGTTTCCAATCATCCTCCAGAGTTTAAGAAGTTCAAGCCTCGATGTGAACCGGGGGTGGTTCAGAAGGAACTTCAGGCTGCTTGTGAACCAATAATGCCTTGCCTCACGGTGGGTCAAAGGTCTCCCGCTCAACGAAGATGCAACTTCAATCTCTTCTTTCTTTTGCGTTTCGATGTTCCCGGAAAACCCTTGCGGAAGCGCCAGGGTTCCCACGGCAGAGGGGTTATTGCCGTGCACAAATGTCATGGCGCCGTTGGTCGAGATCAGGGCAGCATCTCCTCCGACCAGCCAATTGCGTAACGTCACCGGCAAGATCACGAGCGCTGCCATCAGCATCAAGACGGAGGCCTTACCCAAGGTATTTAAAAAATGCTTACGGCCTGTGGCGATCAGCCAGATCGTTAGAAAGACAAGAAGCAATAAGGTGTTTGGTTTTGTTAAAGCGGAAAGGCCGATAAAAAGGCCCGGCACAGTCCATGACAATAGGGTCTCCTTTTGAACCGCCCTTACGGAGAAAAAAAGCGCCCAGAGGAAAAGGTGGACGGACAAGGTTTCACTCAGAAGGTGATTTTCAAAAAAAACAAACCCGGGGTAAAGAGTACAGAGCCATGCCGCAGCAGCGGACCAGAAAGGGGGCAGCAGGGTTCGGGAGAGGACAAAGACCAGAAAAATGTTCCCAAGGCCCATCATGCCGTGTATGATACGGATCGCCCAGGGTCCGGGATTAAAGACTGAATAAATCAGGCCCAAAAGATAAGGAAAAAGGGGAGCCTGATAGAATGCTTCCCTCCCCATCCAGTTGCCTTGATAAATTTCAAGTGCCCATTTGTGATAGAGTGCCGCGTCCACGATGGGACCATTAAAGAACGGCGAATACCTGGATGCCCAGATCATATAACCGATTCGCACCAGCAGGCCGAAGAGCAGGACAGGGCCCAGGAGATTGACCGGTTTTCCGGACCATTTCCATGATAACGGATTGACTCCCGGTTTATGTTCCTTCATTCAAGCGCCTAATCCACCAGTCGGAATTTCAGAATGTACCAAAGGGCTGCGACCCCATCCTTCCAGCCGATCTTCTTCCCCTCGGCATAATCTCGGCCGCTGTAAGAGATGGGGACCTCGTAGATTCGATATTTCCTCTTGGCCACCTTCGCCGTGAATTCCGGCTCAAAACCAAAACGGTCGCACCGGAGCTGAAGACCGTTCAATACTTCGCGCCTGAATGCCTTGTAACAGGTCTCCATATCCGTCAGGTTCAGATTCGTTACTATATTCGACAGCAGCGTGAGAAACCTGTTACCAAGATAGTGCCAGAAGAACAATACGCGGTGAGGCCCTCCCAGAAAACGGGAGCCATAAACCACATCGGCCCGGCCATCCAGAATCGGTTTGATTAAGGCGCCGTATTCCGAGGGATCATATTCCAGGTCCGCGTCCTGAATCAGGACCACATCCCCGGTTGCTCGCTGGAACCCGGCCCGGAGTGCGGCGCCTTTTCCCTGGTTGATTTCCTGGAAATGAATTTTTACACGATTGTCCTTTATGGATTCAAGAAGAGCTCGTGTCCCGTCCGTGGAGCCGTCATCCACCACGATCACTTCCAGATCATAGGGCTGCTCCAGTACACGGCCTATGACCTGAAGGATCGTCTTCTCCTCGTTGAATACGGGTATGACAATGGATAATTTCATACTTCTATCTATCTCTGGATTATCAGATTTTGTATGTTAACAACCGTTTGATGTTTTTTCAAGGAAAACCTTGCTTAGTGGCCCTATTCGTAAATACGATGGCATTAGAGTGCCGTAGGGCGATCTCCTCGGCGTTGCACTCCTTGCGGTGTACCACAGGGGTACGACTCAGTCGCGCGCGGAGATGAGACCGCCTTACGGCTATCTACCGGTAAACCGAGTACAAGTCGGTACGTCACCACATTTACGAACAGGACCACTTAGTGTTCCAAGGTGTTTTTGTTGACATATAAAAAATAGAGCATTAAACTTTGTCATGGACAAAAATTCTGATACTATTTCCAGACCACCCTCTCCTTTTTTAGCAGTTTATCATAGCACTCCCGAACTCCGGCTCTGGCTGCTCGCAGCTCTCATTGCCCTTTGTGTAACTGCAGTCTATTACCCGACAACACATTTCGAGTTTGTCTGGGACGATTATCAGAATATCGTTGACAACCCCCATATCCGAAGTTTCTCTTTGGAAAACCTCAAATGGATGTTTACTACCTTTCATATGGGACCCTACCAGCCCTTAACCTGGGTCTCTCTGTCTCTGGACTACCTGTTCTGGGAACTCAATCCCCTGGGCTATCACCTCACCAATATGCTCTTGCACTCAATGAACGGGGCCTGCCTCTTTTTTCTGATCCTCCTGCTTCTCAAGGCCCATCGGATCCATTCCCGTCTAAACTCAGCGGTGGAGGGCAGCCCAGCCTGGGAGGTAGCAGCGGCCTTGGCGGGCGCCCTTCTTTTTGCTTTGCACCCCCTCCGTGTAGAGTCTGTGGTATGGACCACGGAGCGGAGAGACGTTCTCTGCGGATCCTTCTTTCTTCTCTCACTCATCACCTATGTCAAGACCTATGGCTTGAATCGGGAGCCGAACCGATTGGTCCCCTCCGGGTATCTGCTCTCATTGTTTTGTTTTGCCCTCTCTCTGTTGTCAAAATCCATTGCCGTAACACTCCCTCTTCTCCTTGTGATCCTTGATATCTATCCGTTGAAGAGGTTGCAGGGCGGATTGAAAGGCATTTACAAGAAAGAGTCTCGTAGGGTCTTGCTGGAGAAGATCCCATTTCTGCTCTTGAGTCTCGTGATTGGACTTGCAGCCATCCGTGGGCAAGCCCTCGAAGCGCAACTTCTGAATACTGAAACTTTCGCCTGGTGGAAAAGATTAGCGGTTATGTTCTACGGAATTTTCTACTATGCCTACAAGACGCTTTTTCCATTCAGCCTGGCGCCCTTTTACAGAATCCAGTATGAACTCCAATTGTCCAATCCTTTTATTCTGATTAGCCCAGCGATGGTCATGCTGATAACGGCTTTTGTCTTTCGCTTTCGCCGCACCTATCCTGCCCTCTTGGCCGTATGGGCCAGCTACGTCACGATGCTTCTCCCCGTTTCGGGTCTTTTCCAAAGCGGCGGCCATATTGTTGCCGACCGCTATAGCTATCTTCCCACTCTTGGTTTCTTTGTTTTATTGGGTACTCTTTTTGGTCTTCTTTACCGGGGCCATTCGGAAAAGAGATGGGATGGCAAGAGAGCCCTTGTGTCCGCTCTTCTCTTCTCGGCTGTGTCCGGTGCTGCTGCTTACCAGACCATAACCTACATGAGCCACTGGCAAAACAGTGTATCCCTATGGAATCTTGAGAAGAAGTACTATCCAAAAGAACCCATTGTCTATAGCAATATGGGAGACTATTTTTTGAGAGAAGGGAGCTATGAAGATGTGGTCCGAATCTTTCAGGAAGGTATTCAGCAGCTACCCAGCATCGTCAAGTTTTATAAGCAGATGGCTTTTGGTCTCAACAAACTGGGGCGGCATCAGCGTGCCGTCGAGGCTTATCATCTTGCCCTTCAATACGACCCAAATGACTATGAGTCATATTACAACCTGGGAAATAGCTATTATCAGTTGGGGGAAGTACCCGAAGCCATTGCCGCTGGAAGAAGAGCTGCTGAATTGAATCCCAACAAACCTGAAGCCCTCCTTTCTCTCGGGGCCTTTTTGCATGCAGCAGGCGAAAAGGATGAGGCCATCTCAAGCTTTCAGAAGGCGATCCGAATAAAACCGGATTATGTAGAAGCCTACAACAATTTAGCAGGTGTCTATGCCATGAAGGGGGATCGGAGCCTGGCCGAAGAAACATATCGAAAGGTCATTCAGATCAAACCGGATTATGCAGAGACATACAAGAATATGGGGTTCTTTTATTACAGCCTTCATATGGACCAACAGGCTGTCGAAGCTTTGGAAAAATCACGGAGCCTTGGAGAAACCGACCCCAATGTTTCCAACACTCTCGCATGGATATTCGCCACCTCTTCGGATCCAGCCATGAGAGACGGGAGCAAATCCCGCAAAATGGCCCTGGATCTTTGCAAAAGAACGGCTTTTCGGGTCCCGGCATTTCTGGATTCACTGGCGGCAGCCTATGCAGAAAGCGGTGATTTTGAACAGGCCGTGGAATACCAGACACAGGCACTGAAGCTCCTGCCTACTCCGAATGAAAATTTTATGATGCACCTAAAATCCTACCGCAAGGGTCTCCCATGGAGAGAAAGGCAGTAACTCTACCGCATATTTCGAATCTCCCGCCCCCGAAATAACTTACTCGGATACATCTCCAGAGGTAGCTGAAACAAATCGGGATGAAATGCGGCCCCACGGGAGTGGAGGGAAAGCTGAAAGCGGTTTTTAATGGCAAATGGAAATTTATCCGCACACCGGTTTTTGACCGGGAAAAAATCGAGCTCTATGACCTTGAGACTGATCCGGGGGAGCTGATCAACCTGAACCGTGAACACCTTGAGATCGCTTTCAGACTCGAGCAGGAACTGCGGGAATTCTCAAGTGGGAACTCTCGAGAGGGCGAGGTAGACAAGGAGCTGCGCAACAAACTTCGCTCCCTCGGCTATATAGAATAGCTCTTCCGGATATACTCGTTTAACTTACCGATAGGATTCCAGCGATTGAAGATATTCTTCCGGAACCAGGTAACCCAATTGCGTTGCCCTGTCGGCGGACTGAATTGCGTTTCTGTAATCCCTGTTCAAATAGAACGCGCGACTGAGATGATAATACGCGTTCGGGTTATCGGGATCAAGAGAGACCCCTTTCTGCAGGGAACCAAGGGCCTCCCTGATCATTCCCTTCATCAAATAAGCCTCGCCGAGCTTGCCGTAAGTCTTGGCATTCTCAGGATCCGACCGGAGGGCATTGTTGTACGCCGTGACGGCATCATCCAGCATCCCCTTATAAGAATAGACTACACCCAGGTTGTAATAGGCCTCTGCATAATCCTTTTGTCGGGTCACGGCATTCTTGAATTCCGGAATGGCTTCATCAAATCTCTTCATCAGGGTGTAAGCCACCCCCAGATGAAAGTGGGCTTCTGCATTGGCCGGATTGACCTCTATGGCCTTGTCGAGTTCCGGAATCGCCCTGTCCGGCATCCCCTGCTGCAGATAAATATGCCCGATGTTTACATGGGGCATATCAAAGCCCGGGTTGATACGGAGGGCCATCTCGTACATTTCCATGGCCTTGTCGAACAGGTTCATACGGCCGTAGATATTTCCCATGTTGTTCCAGGCCGGGGGGAAATCGGGATTGATTTTCACAGCTTGCTTATAATGGGAAAGTGCCTGCTCCTGCTCCCCCTTCTTCTCATAATAAGAACCCAGGTTGTATTGGGGAACAGATGCAGTATCGGGATGTGTTCGGATGGCATAAATCCACAAAGTCTCCTCGTCCCTCCAGACTCTGATTTGATAGACGGTCAAAGCGGAAAGGATCATAAAGAATAAACCGATAAAAATGATGTAAAGCCCCTTGGGTTTTCCTGATTTGCGCTGCAGGGAAATCCCGGTCCAAAGAGATGAGAATCCCAGACCGCACAGCACAAGCAGACTCAAGCTGGGAAGGTACATGTACCGGTCCGCCGCAGACTGAATGCCGACCTGAATCAACCCGATCACCGGGAAAAGGGTGACCAGGTAATAGAGCCAGCAGACCATCCAGAGATGTTGCCTCTTCCGCCACATCCACATGCAGAAGGCACTGATGCAGATCAGGGCGGTTCCTGAAAGAATATAGGCCATGTCATCGGGGCGCGAGTGGACCGGAAAGGCATAAAACGGAGAGAGAGAGACCGGCCAGATCATTTTTCCCAGATAGAATGAGAGGGATCGCACGGCATTGAAACCGCGGAAGAGAGGATCGAGTTCTTCAAAAGAGGCCATGGCCGCGGTCTGGGCTTTCATGGTTAAGGTGCTCGACACGAGGCTTAACGCTGCAAAAGGGACTTTCTCGAACAAAACCCTCCACGAGATCCCTCCCCGCAATTTGAGGCGCTGTAATGGATAGACGTCCAGGAGGAGGAGAATGACCGGGAATGTCACCGCCATGGGTTTGGACATTAGAGCCAAGACAAAGAGCATCATTGTTATAAAATATCCGATGGTACACTTCGTACCCGAAGATAGGGAGGTGAATCGAAGATAGGATATGAGAGCAGACAGCACAAAAAAGGCGCAAAGCAGATCTTTCCGCTCGGAGACCCACGCGACGGATTCCACATGGATGGGATGTAGTCCAAAAAACAACGCTGCAACGAGACCCACAAGAAAGGGCGAAGGATATGAGGTCTCAAGTTTCCGAGCGTAGATTGTATTCCTTCTCGCTCTTAGCACCAACTCTGAAACAAGGGAAAAGACCAGCATCGTATTGAGGGCATGAAATAAAATGCTGGTCAGATGATGCTTGCTCGGATCGAGTCCCCAGAGCGCATTATCTACTGCATGGCTGAGCCAGGTAAGAGGATGCCAGTTGCTGGCATAAAAGGAGGTCAGCATCCACTGAAGAGACTTCATATCCAGGGAACGGATATGCTCGTTATTGACGACATAATCCGAATCATCCCAGTCCACAAAACCGTTCTGCGTGGCCGGAAGATAGATGAGGAATACAATGATCAATAGGATAATGGGCGTGACGATTCTCTTGAATCCGGACGGCAGAGAAAATGAACGCGGCTTCCGGTTTTTTTTATCCGGGATTGAACCTTCTTTTTTAACGATTCTCTTTGCACTCTTTCTCATAGAATAAAATTCCTTACCGAAGCGTTTTTAAATAATCCTCCGGTACCGGATACCCGAAACCCTTGGCCTTGACAGCGTATTGATACGCCGACTTAAAATCCTTTTGCATGTAAAAGAGCCGGCTTATATTATAATGGACATCGGCATTATAAGGATCCAGAGAAAGCGCCTTCTCAAATGAGCCGAGCGCCTCCTGAAACATCCCCTTCTGAGCATAAATAATCCCCAGGTTGTTGTGGATTTGAGGATTTTTCGGATCCAGCCGAATCACATTTCCAAAAGCATCCATGGCTTGATCCAACATTCCCTTACGGCTCATCACGATTCCAAGATTGTAATAAGC
>JAACTI010000375.1 GCA_009993495.1 Deltaproteobacteria bacterium
CAGGGGTAATATGAAAGGGTTTTTCCTGTAAGCCAAAAGTTTTCAGATACATGCGTATCAATCCTGTCAGCATTGAAGAAATCTGGCGTAAACAATTTAAATGAGGTTTATAACATTCTTTATGGAGAAAATCACTGCACAAGCTGCGTAGTTTTGTTATCATCCCCTTTTGGATCCATCATATAACCGAATCGGAACAGCTTAAGGCCCGGAGGTCAATCAATGTCCAGCTGGAAATCATATACCCAGGATACGCGTATTGCGTATTTTTCCATGGAAATCGGCTTGCGCGCCGAAATCCCCACATACAGCGGTGGTTTAGGTGTTTTAGCCGGCGATACCATCAAAAGCGCTGCTGATCTCAAGGTGCCCATGGTCGCAACCACCCTGCTCTACCGCAAAGGCTACTTCGAACAACACTTTAATGCCGATGGCTGGCAGCAAGAAAGCGAAACCAGCTGGAAACCAGAAAATTACATGGAACTGCTGCCGACCAAAACCCTGGTCACCATCGGCCAGCGTGATGTTAAGCTGCAAGCCTGGCTCTACCGGCTCAAAAGCCCGACCGGTGGCACAGTGCCAATTCTTTTTCTGGATACCGATATCCCTGGCAATGACGAAGAAGATCGGCGCATCACCCATCACCTTTATGGCGGCGACCTGGCCTATCGGCTTAAACAGGAAGTCATTCTCGGCATCGGCGGAGCCCGCATTCTCAAAGCCCTGGGTTTTGAAATTAGACGTTATCACATGAATGAAGGGCACGCCGCCCTTCTGACCCTTGAATTATTAAAAAATTCCCGTCTACCGGTGGAAGACACCTGGGACGAACGTGGGTCATGGAATACTCGTCAGGTCACCGATCAATGTGTCTTCACAACCCACACCCCTGTGCCTGCAGGCCATGATCGTTTTCCTTATCCGCTGGTCGCAGAAACCCTGAGAGAAGAAATTTCCATCGATTTTCTCAAAGGGCTGGCAGGCAAGGACGAGTTCAACATGACCATGCTGGCGATGAATTTAAGCCGCTATATCAATGGCGTCGCCAAGCGTCACGGCGAAGTCTCAAAGAATATGTTTCCCGGTTTTGAAATCCACGCCATCACCAACGGCATCCATCCCTTCACCTGGTGCTCACCCTATTTTGTCGAACTTTTTGATCGTTTTTTGCCGGGCTGGGCCAACGAACCCGAATTACTGGTTCGGGTAGATAACATTCCCGACGACGATATCTGGGAAGCCCATACGGGCGCTAAAGCCCTATTTTTTCAATATATCAAAGAAAAAACCGGCAAAACCCTCGATCCCGAATTGCTGACCATCGGTTTTGCGCGCCGCGCCGCCACCTACAAACGAGGCGATTTGATTTTCAACAATTTGAGCCGCCTGCTCGACATTGGGGCGGGCAAGCTTCAATTCGTCTTCGGCGGCAAAGCCCATCCCCACGACAATGAAGGCAAACAGGTGATCCAGCGCATTATCCATCAGGTCGAAAAGATGAAGGGCAAGATTGACCTGGTTTATCTGGAAAATTACAACATGGACGTTGCTTCACGCTTTATTCCCGGCGTTGATCTGTGGTTGAATAACCCCGTCCGCCCCCTCGAAGCATCGGGCACCAGCGGCATGAAGGCCGCACTCAATGGAGTCCCCAATTTCAGCGTCCTCGATGGCTGGTGGATTGAAGGACATATTGAAGGCGTCACCGGCTGGTCTATCGGGCCCCCCCCAGCCCAGATAGAACAAGAAGCCGGACGCACCGATGAAGACCTGGATGACATGTACCAGAAACTTTCCGAGGTCATCATTCCTCTTTATTACACCGATCGCAGCAGCTGGATTAAAGTCATGAAAAATGCCATCGGCAAAAATGCCTACTATTTCAATACCCACGTCATGATGCGGCGTTATGTCACCGAGGCCTATATTCGTTGATGGCAATAAAAAAACTTCCCCCCGTTTTTTTTCTATGCTAGTGTGCCACGGTTTTGAAACAGGGTGGTGGTGAAGCGACTAAAACTGAAACAAGGAGAAACTCGCAAATGACATACCTGCTCATAGGGC
>JAACTI010000163.1 GCA_009993495.1 Deltaproteobacteria bacterium
CACAAGGTCGATCAACTCTCCCTGCGCGATATCGACCGCCTGCGTCAGCATCCCCACATCGGCATGCGTATTCTTGAACCTATTCAGTATATGCATCGCATTCGTGAAATTATTGGCCAACATCACGAGCGCTTCGATGGCAAGGGCTACCCCCTTGGTCTGGCCGGCGATAAACTGCTCCTCGAAGCACGGATTTTGTCCGTTGCCGACAGTTACGATGCCATGACCTCGGATCGCCCTTACCGTAAAGCCTTGGCACAGGAGGTAGCACTGAGCGAAATTGAACAGAATATCGGCACCCAATTTGACCCACGCGTGGCAGAAACCTTCCTGTCCTTGTGCAACAACGGTCTGTTTGCAGACTGACACCCAAGAAAACCACCCTCATGGCCAAGCTTGAAACCAGCCAACTGACGCGCCAATTTCTCTGGCCTTTGGGCCTGTTATTGCTGGTACTGGCCGCGGCCTCGGTGATCGGTTCGACCCTGCTGCTCAACAACAATCTTGGCCGGGCGACCACGCAACAGCTTGAGCATGCCCGCGAAATGGCCTACCGCGAGCTGAAGGAACGTGAACTTCGGGTTGCAGATATTCTCAGCCTGCTAAGTCGAACCGACCTCAACAGCTCCTCCGCCCTGCTGACCAAGAAGCTGCACAGCTACCTGCCGTCCACCACACTGCAGGTCTACGATATAGACAACAGCCCCAATCAACTCAGTCGTGACCTGATGACCCGCGCCGTCAGTAAAGGCCGGGGGCAGCGCCAGATTGTTTTTGATCCAGCCACTCAGAGCTACGCGGTTTTTGTGATTGAACCCATTCAACAGAGCCGTCGCGCCTTGGCGGTTCGCCTGCCCCTCGATGAAAAACTGCTGGAAAAGTTGGCCAAGCGCTACGCCAGCGGTTTTACGCTTTTCAACGCCGAAGGGCAGCTGATGGTCAGCAGTGACATGGCCGCAAGCGCACATTGGCAACTGACAAGGACTCAACTGGCTCAACTGCAAAAGCAAGAGCACCTGCTCACTTCGCAATTTGAAGATATCCATTTCCGTCAGCTCATTGCCCCCCTGCCCTTAGGCGATAATGACTCCATTTATCTTTCGACCTGGCAGTCGAGCGCACCTCTTAACAAACTGCTGCTCAATAATATCATCCGCCTGCTCCTGACAATTTTCTGTGCCTTAATCCTGGCGATTCTGCTTTACTACCGACGCCTGCAACGGACTCTCGCGCCACTCAAAAACCTGCTCGACACCATTCAGCTGGTTGCCCAGGGCAACCTGGCGGCGCGCTCCAATATTCCCGAAACATCGCAGTTGCACGAATTGGGCGACAGTTTCAACCAGATGCTCGGTGAACTGGAAAATCTTTACCGTAACCGCCTGGCGGCTGAAAAATCTGCCGCTTTAACCCAGGAAACCCTCAAATACAATAACCACCTTAAAAAGAAAAATCTCGAAATCGAAAAAATCAATATTCAGCTCAAGGAACAATATCAGGAACTGAGTGTGCTCTTTCAAACCTCACGCAGTATGACAAGCACCCTGGATAAAAATCTGCTTTACGAAAAGATTTTTACGGTTTTTCGCGAATCTATCCCGTGTGAGCGGGTCATCATGTTGCTCTACCAGGCGGGTGAAGAGATGCTTGAAGTTATCAAGACCAGCGGAATCAATTCATCCGCAGCCAAAGGGCTGGCCTTCAAACTTGGCGAGGGCATTAGCGGCATAGTCGCAGCCAGCATGCAGGCGATCTACAGCCCGGATCTGAGTGTTGACGAACGTAACCTGAGCTATAAAGGGCGCTGGGTGTCCTCGGGATCCCTGTTTTCCATGCCGATGGTCGTACAAAACACCTTGATTGGGGTCATCAATCTGCACAGCCAAAAAATTGATGCCTTTCCAACCCTTGTCCGACAAATGGCCCAGGCCATTGCCGATCAGGCGGCAATTTCCATCGAAAATGCCCGCCTTTACGAAAAAACCCGCTCCCTCTCGGCCACCGATGAGTTAACCGGGCTCGCCAACCGCCGACAATTTAACGACTTCCTGCAACGCGAATGGTCCCAGGCCCGGCGATATCACACCCAGTTTGCCCTGTTGATGATCGACATTGATCATTTTAAATTTTACAACGATGCCAATGGCCATCTCAATGGGGACATTGCCCTCAAAAAAATTGCCGCCTTGCTGCTGCAGAGCACCCGTGGTATAGATCTGGTGGCTCGTTTTGGCGGTGAGGAGTTCGTGATAATGCTGCCCCGGGCCGATCAACGTGGGGCCTTGGCGGTGGCCAACAAACTCTGTCTGGCGATTGAAAAAGAATATTTTGTCGGCATGGAAAAGAGCCAGCCCGATAACAAGATCACCGTCTCCATCGGCATCGCCTGCTTCCCCACCGACAGCACCGAAATCTACGATCTGCTCAACCTGGCCGACGAAGCCCTGTATCAGGCGAAAGAACGCGGGCGCAATTCCGTGCTTTGCTGGACAAAAGCCATGATCAAAAAGAACCCTCAGTAATCACCTGCGACCCTGCGCTACCGCCGCCCTAAAAGGCAGCTCATGAATCCACAAGAAGCTTCCATCTACGCGCCTCGACCCGCCACCCTGCTGCAGGTTGAAAATCTGACCCCGCAAGAGAAGCTCTTCCGCCTTCGCCTGGATGACGGGTGTGAACTCGGGCAGCAACCGGGGCAGTTTGTCCAGGTGTCGCTGGCGGGCTTCACCGAAGCGCCAATTTCCCTGGCCAGCTCCCCGACCCGCCAGGGCTTTTTTGAGCTGGGGGTGCGCCGCGCCGGGCGTCTGACCGGCGCGCTGCATCAGCTGCTGCCGGGCGCACGCATCGGGGTACGCGGTCCCTTCGGACGTCCCTTTGCTCTTGAGGTGCTGCGCGGGCGCCAACTGCTGCTGCTGGCCGGCGGCTGCGGGCTGGCGCCACTGCGCTCACTGATTCAGTATTGCGGCGACCATCCGCAAGATTTCCCCCGCGTGCACATCCTTTACGGTGCCCGCTCTCCCGCCGACCTGATGTTTCAGCAGGAGCTGCTTGACTGGCGGCAGATCCCCGGTTTCAGCTGTCGCTACACGGTGGATAACCGGCCCGCGACCTCCTGCTACAACGGGGAGACCGGGCTGATCACCCGTCTGCTCGATGAGATTGTGATCGACCCGCAGCACAGCTGTGCGGTGATTGTCGGTCCGCCGCCCATGTATCGTCCGGTGATTGCGGCCCTGCGCAGGCAGGGTCTTGTGGGCGAAAAGCGTATCATGCTCTCCCTTGAACGCCAGATGCGCTGCGGGGTCGGCAAGTGCGGGCACTGCACCATCGAGCATCTCTATTGCTGCAAAGATGGCCCGATCTTCTGGCTCGAAGAGATCGAGCAGCTGCGGGGGGCCCTGTGACCATCAACGCAACCCTCACCACCTGCCCCTATTGCGGCACCGGCTGCAACTTTTATCTTTTGGCCGACAACGGCCAACTCACCGGCGTCGCCCCGGCGGCCGATCATCCGGTCAGCCGTGGCCAGTTATGTGTCAAAGGCTGGAATGCCCACGCCTTTGTTGATCACCCCGCGCGTCTGACCCAGCCGCTGATCCGCCGTGGCGGAGAGTTTCAACCCGCCGCCTGGGACGACGCCCTCGATCTGGTTCATTCCCGCCTCAGCCGGCTGGCCGCTCAGCATGGTCCCGACAGCCTGATGTTCTTCTCTTCGGCCAAGGTCAGCAACGAAGAGAACTACCTGTTGATGAAACTGGCACGCGCCGGCTACGGCACCAACAACATCGATCACTGCGCACGCCTCTGCCACGCCTCGACGGTTACCGGCCTCGCCGAAACCCTCGGATCGGGGGCGATGACCAACAGCCTCTCCTGCTTCGACGTGACCGAGCTGATCCTGGTCATCGGCTCCAACACCACCGAGCAGCATCCGCTCATCGGCAGTCGCATACTGCAGGCGGTAGAGCGCGGCGCACGCCTGATCGTCGCCGATGGGCGCCGCATCCGCCTGGCACAGCACGCCGACCTGCACCTGCGCGGCACCAACGGCAGCGACGTCGCCCTGCTGTGCGGCATGGCACGGGTGATCCTCGACGAGGGGCTGGAGGATCGCGCCTTTATTGAAAGCCGCTGCGAAAACTTCGACGCCTTCCGCACTTCCCTCGCAGCTTTCGATCTTCAACGGGTCGCCGCCCTCACCGGCCTTGGGGAAGAAGAGATCCGCGCCGCCGCTCGCCTCTACGCCGGCGCCGAACGGGCGATGATCGTCTATGCCATGGGGATCACCCAGCACAGCCACGGGGTCGACAACGTGCGCGCGGTCTCCAATCTGGCCCTGCTTACCGGTAACCTCGGACGTCCCGGCACCGGAATCAATCCCCTGCGCGGCCAGAATAATGTCCAGGGCGCCTGCGACATGGGGGCGTTGCCGAACGTTTATACCGGTTACCAGAAAGTGGAGGATTCCCTGATACGCCGGAAATTTTCCGCTGCTTGGGGAACCCGCTTGCCGGAGATACCGGGAATGATGGCAACCCACGCCATCGAAGCGGCAGCTCAGGGGAAAATCAAGGGAATGCTGATCCTCGGCGAGAACCCGATGCTCTCGGAGGCCAATCAGGGTCTGGTCAAAAGGGCGCTGGAAAAGCTCGAATTTCTTGCGGTAATCGATATCTTCCCCACCGAAACCGCGCAGCTCGCGACTCTGGTGCTGCCAGCGGCCTGCTACGCCGAGCGGGATGGCAGCTACACTTCGACCGAACGCCGGGTGCAACGCGGCCGTCAGGCCGTCGCGCCGCCTGGCGAGGCGCGCACCGACTGGCAGATTTTGTGTGCCCTGCTGCAACGCTGCGGGCTGGCAGCGGATTATGCCGATCCGGCGGCGATCATGGACGAGATTGCGACCCTGACCCCGAGCTATGGCGGTATCAGCTACGCCCGGCTCGAAGGAGATAGCGTGCAGTGGCCCTGTCCCGATGCCGGACATCCGGGTACGCCCATTTTGCACCGTGCGCAATGTACCCGCGGCAAGGGGCGTTTCAGCCCGCTCAGCTACCGCCCGTCGGTCGAACTGCCCGATGCGAGCTACCCGCTGCTGCTTAACACCGGGCGCAGCTATTTTCACTGGCACACCGGCAGCATGACCCGGCGCAGCCATCTGCTTGAACGGGAGGAGCATGAGGTCCAGCTGGAAATCCACCCGGAAGATGCCCTGGCGCTGAAAATCAACCCACGACAGATGGTGCAGGTCCGCAGTCGGCGCGGCTGTATCAGCGCCCGCGCCCTGCTCACCGAACGGGTGCCGCGCGGTCAGGTTTTCCTCCCCTTTCATTTCGCTGAAGGCGCGGCCAACGCCCTGACCAATAACGTCCTCGACCCTGAAGCGGGCATTCCCGAATTCAAGGTCTGCGCCGTCCGGGTGACGCCATGCTGAAAACCCTCGATCTACCCGCCCTACGCCAGTTGTTGTGCGCCATCGCCGCTGAATTCGAGCTTCGCGTGCCGGTGCAGCCCGCGCCGGGCATGCGGCTGCTCGCTCCCTGGCCGGTGGCGGAAATTGCCCTCTTTGGCCCCCCCTTGCAGCCCAAACCAACCGCCGCGTTTTTTCCCCAGACTCAGACCCTTTTGACCCTGGGTGCCGACGCCAGCGTCGAACTCCCATCCCCGCCAGTGCGCCCCCTCGCCCTGTTTGGTCTCGCCCGCGCCGATCTCCAGGGAATCGCGTTTCTCGACCGTTTTTTCAGTGCACCGCCTGCCGACGATGTTTACCAGCGCCTGCGCCGCGATGCGCTCCTCATTGGCTTGAGCGGAAACTGCGGGACTGAACGGAAATTTCTGCCTCTCGCCGGTGGTCACTGTGATTTCGAGCTGATTGCCCAGGGGACGGGCTGGTGGGGGCGGGCGCATACGCCGCGCGGTGCACACTGGCTGCGCGAGCTGCCGGCGGCTGAGGGGGCAGATCTGACGTGGCTGAACGAAAAAAGTGCGCAGCTGATTGATGAACCTCAGCAACTGCTGGCCCGAGCGGCCAAACTGCTGGTCCAGGAGCGGGTGCCGGAGGAGTTCTGGCGCGAGATTGCAGCGCGCTGTATTCTGTGCTGCGGCTGCAACCAGGTCTGCCCAACCTGCAACTGCTTCTGTGTCGAGGATCAGCTGCGTGGCACGAACGTGGAACGGCGGCGGGTCTGGGATTCCTGCCAGCTTGACGCCTTCATGCGCGAGGCCAGCGGCCACAATCCCCTGGGGACTGAAGCCCTGCGTACCCGGCGCCGCATTTTTCACAAGCTGGTCGCCGACCCGCAACGCTGGGGCGAATACGGTTGTGTCGCCTGTGGACGTTGCGACGCCGCCTGTCCAACCGGTATCGGCATCTTTGCGCTGTGCGAACAGCTGGTGGCGCGCTACAGCTGAGAGTCTGGACTTTAAAAATTCAACGCAGGCCACTGATGTGCAAAAAGTTTTGCAGCAGCAGACTGCCGTGGTGTTGAATCTCCTCCTCCCGGCGCCGAAACTCCAGGGGAAGGGCGGCGGGATCCGGGTTCTTTTGCCACCAGCAATCAGCAATCTTGGTATCAATCTCGGGGTGAAACTGGACACCCCAGATCCGGCCGTAGCGCAGCGCCTGTCCCGGACAGTTCGGCGAAAAAGCCAGATGCGTGGCCATCGCGGGCAGATCAAAGCTGTCGTTGTGCCAGTGAAAGACCGCAAAGGTCGCGGGCAGCCCGGCAAAGAGAGGGTCGGCCAGGCCGGCGGTGGTCAGACTGACCTGCCGACAGCCCTTTTCCTGGTGGCGCTGAGAGTGAACGCTGCCGCCGAAGGTTGCGGCGAGCAGCTGGGCCCCGAGGCAGATGGCCAAACAGGGGAGCTTCTGCTGGTCAAGCTGGCGCAGCAATGTCTGAACCATGGCCAGCTCGGGCGGCGCAGGCGCGTCATTGACCCCCATGGCGCCGCCGAGGATAATCACCGCCACGACCGTCGCGAGGGAGGGGCAGACGTGTCCCTGCCAGGAGCGCCAGAGGGTGTGCTCCACCTGCCATTCCTCCAGCAACCGGCCATAGAGGCCGGGCGGACAGTCACGATCAATTTCAACAAACAGAATCATGCTCATAGTCTCCCGCAACGATTATCCCGCCAAGTATGACAGCCTGTCGCGGCTAATCTTGTGGCAGGATCAATACAACCGCCGAAAGGCCGAAGCCTTGATCACGGCCACCAGCTCGCGCCCGGGAACCAGCCCGAGATCATCAACCGCCTCGCCCACCACCTGCGCAACCAGCGGTTGACCGCCGCACTCCATTTCAACTCCGACCCGGTTACCGGCGCCAAAAAGCTTGGTGACCCGGCAGCGCAACAGATTGCGCGCGCTGGAAGCCTCGGGATGGCGCTTGAAGAGAGTGATGTCCTTGGAGGAAAGTTCGAACATGCCGGCAGCGCCCTCTCCGGAAACGGAGAGAACCAGCTCTTGATTCCCCCAGCTGTAGGCATGCAGATCGCCGATTTGGCGATATTCCCCCAGGGGAAGCAGGTTGATATAGCCGACCTGGCTGTTCCCCATGCGGCGGCGCGCCAGGTCTTCGGCGGTGGTGTGCCCGATCAGCTGGCCCGCCTGGAATTCGAGTACCTCATCCGTCATCAGACGCATTTCGTTCAGCGAGTGGCTGATAAAGAGCAGCGGGATGTCAAATTCGTCAAAGACCCTTTTCAGATAAGGGATGATCTGGTATTTCAGCCCCTCGTCCAGACCGTTGAGTGGCTCATCCATCAGGATCAAGCGTGGACAGGAGAGCACAGTGCGACCCAGGGCCACGCGCTGACGTTCCCCCCCGGAGAGACTGGTGACATTGCGCCCCAGGAGGGATTCGAGACCGAGCACCGCGATCAACGCCTGCGGATCAATTTTACGCTGACGCTTGGGTATGCGTCGATACCCGTAAAGCAGATTCTGGCGCACCCCCATGTGCGGGAAAAGATGGGCCTGCTGAAAAACCACGCCGATACGGCGTTTTTCAGGCGAAAGGGAGATCCTCTGCGTGTCATCGAAAAGGGTCTCGCCGTCAATCCGAATAGAACCCTGATCAGGTTTGTGCAATCCGGCGAGCAGGTGCATCAGGGTCGATTTGCCACTGCCGGAAGGGCCAAAGATGCCGATGCGGCTTCCTTCAAGGGCAAATTCCGTGGCAAAACGAAAATTACCCAGGGTCTTGCACAGAGAGACATCCATTTTCATTGCGGATGCTCCCGCTCCAGACGTTTGACCATCAATTGATTGAAAATCAGCACGGCAAAAGCCAGCGCAATCGAGACCAGACAGAGCCCAAGGGCCATACCCTCACCACCCGGCGCGCCGGTGTAATCATAAATCGCCAGCGGGATGGTTTGGGTCACGCCGGGGATATTACCGGCGATGATGATGGTTGCACCGAACTCACCCAGACTGCGGGCGAACATCAGCGACGCGCCGGCAAGGATGGCGCGGCCCGACAGGGGCAGAACAATCGTAAAGAGGCTGTCGTACCAGCGTGCGCCCAGGGTGCGCGATGCCTGAATGAGGCGCAGATCAATGCCTTCCATGCCGGTGCGAATCGAACGCACCAGCAACGGAAAACCGACCACCATCGAAGCGAGCACCGCGGCTTTCCAGGTAAAAATGATCCTGATTCCCAGCTCCTCAAGCAGGCCACCCAGCCAGCCATTGCGCCCCAGCAACAGCAACAGCAAATAGCCGACCACCACCGGCGGCAGCACCAGCGGCAGGTTCATCAGCCCGTCGAAGAGCGCTTTGCCCGGCAGGCGACTGAAAACCAGCAAATAGGCCGCAGCAAAGCCGAAGGGCAGCGCGGCCAGGGTCGCGGTCAGAGCAACCCGTGCGGAAAGCTCCATGGCCTGCCAGTCGGTGGGGGTAAAATCAAACATGACGCGCGCTCCCGGTCACAGATGGGGGAGAGTCATTTGACGATGAAGCCGTAGCTTTGCAAAATGCCTCGCGCTTCGGCAGAGCCGAGAAAATCCAGAAATGCGCGCACCGGCAGATGAGTGAGGCCTGCGTTGGTCACACCCAGGGGGTAGACCACCTCCGAATAAAGCTCCTGCGGCACCTCAAGCAAAATGACGGTCTGGCGGGCAAGCAACGCATCGGTCTTGTAGACAAAGGCGCCCTCAACTTCGCCGCGCTCGGCATAGGCCAGCGCCTGGCGCACATCCTGCGCTATCACCAATTTGCCCTGCACCTGATCCAGCAGTCCGGCCGCCGTTAAGGCCTGCTCGGCATATTGCCCGACCGGGGTGCTTTTGGGGCTACCAATGGCAATGCGCGCAAGGGGCGCAAGATCGGTCATCGCGCTGATCTTGCGTGTTTTTTCGCCAACAAAAACCAGTGAATTGAAAACAAAGGCCCGCACCTGATCCGCCGGGATAAGTTGCTCGTCAACCAGAAACTGCATCCACTGGGGGTTGGCCGAAATAAAGAGATCTGCCGGAGCACCCTGGGCAATCTGTTTGGCCAGGGTGCCCGATGAAGCAAAATTGGGCAGAATTTTCACATTTGGTGTTTTTGTCTGGTAGGTGGCGACAAGCTCTTTGACCGCATCCGTCAGGCTGGCGGCAACCGACAGGCGAACTTCTGCGGCCTGGGCCGAAAAGGTCCAGGCCAGACCGACCATCAGGTAAAATATGGTTTTTTTTAACATTTTACAATCTCTTGCAATGAAAGTCACAAGCCCCTGCTGAACAGTTACACATTCTCAACCAACCCAGCGCGGTGCTTCCAGGGCCTCAAGATTGATATCTTGCCCCACCACTCCGGCGGCATCGGCACGGCACTGTTTGCAATGACGCGCCTGCGACAAAATCAGCTCGGCCTGGTTACGCACCATCTCCATGGTCGCGGCACTGGGCTTTTCGATGTTGGCGAACCGACCGACGGGAATCACCGGCATGATGTTCATCATCTGCGCCCCCAGTTCGCGCACCCGCACCGCCAGATCCAGGGTCTCATGATCGTTGACACCGGGAATGTAGACGTGATTGATTTTAATCATCAGCCCGGCCTTGGCCGCAGCCTTAAGGCCTGAAAATTGTTTATCAATGAGAAAACCGGCAGCACGCGCACCATTAAAACGCTGCCCTTGATAGTGGATCCACTCGTAGACTTTCTCCCCGGTTTCCGCAGTCAAGGCGTTGATGGTCACCGTCAGGCTATGAACATTGGCAGCCAGAATGTCAGGGAGTTTTTCCTCCAGCAGCAAACCGTTGGTCGACAGACAGAGGGTCATCCCGGGAAAATTCTCGCGCACCAGGCGAAAAGTTTCAAACGTCTTAGGGTTGGCCAGCGGGTCACCGGGGCCGGCAATGCCGACCACCTTGAGCTGCGCCCCCCCCTGGCTCTCCATGTGCCCCTTGACCAGTCGCACCCGCTCCACTGCCTGCTCGGGGGTCAGAATCTTGCTGGTGACGCCCGGCCGACTTTCGTTGGCACAATCAAACTTGCGCTCGCAGAAGCCACATTTGATATTGCATCCCGGCGCGACCGGCAGGTGGATGCGCCCCGCTTTACTGTGGTCGCCGCCGAAACAAGGGTGATCAGTTTCGGTCTTCATTTTCATCATCGGGCAGCCTGTAGCCATGGTCTCTCTCCTCTCAAAAATGAAGGCGCTTGCGACAGGTGTCGCAAGCGCCTTTGCTTCCGTTAAACAATCGCAACAAAAAACCCCACAGGACTTCTGCGGGGCATCATTGCCAGCTTCGGGGAGTACGTCGGCGTACCCAGGGATGGATTCAGCAGTGGATTCGATCTCGTTGCCCAGAGATTAGCATCTCGCGTGCCAACCTGGGAAAATGCCGATTCTCTGGTTTGTTTTTGCCGTGAGAAACCCTGAATTGCCCTCAAGTTGCACAGCAGCCATGATGGATTGCCTTTTTTTTGATCGGGCGCTGCCGCGGTCTATTCTGGGCGAACAAGACATGCCTCTCTTGGCAACCTACGGCCTGACTTGATTCTTGTCACCCCCCCCAGAGCATGTAAAGTATGATCAAATCACGTTTAATGGAGTTTTCCGATGCGCACGATTACCGCAACAGATTCGGCCCGAAACCTGCTTCAGGTGCCCGACCGACGGATCAGCGAACCGGAAGAAATTATTATTGAGCGAAACCAAAGGCCAATATGGCAGGGTGGGACGAATTCACCCTGCCACATCCGCATATCTCCGATTTATCCTTCTGCGAGCAAGGCATCAAAATAGGCGATGGTGCGACTGAGCCCAACATCAAGGGTTGTTGAAGGCTGCCAGCCCAGTTTGGTACGCGCCAGTTCGATATCCGGCAGCCGTTGACGCGGGTCATCCGTCGGCAGAGGCATGAACACCAGCTTAGAGGCAGAGCCAGTCAGGCGCAGGATGGTTTGTGCCAAGTCGCGCATGCTGATCTCAAATGGATTGCCCAGATTAACCGGGCCGGTGAAATCCTCATCGCTGGCCATCAGCCGGATCAAGCCTTCCACCAGATCATCCACATAACAAAAAGACCGGGTTTGCAGGCCATCGCCGTAAAGGGTCAGCGGCTCGCCGCGCAGCGCCTGAACCACAAAATTCGATACCACCCGCCCATCGTCGGCCAACATCCCCGGACCATAGGTATTGAATATCCGCGCGACCTTGATTGCCAGTTTGTGCTGCCGATGGTAGTCAAAAAAAAGGGTCTCGGCGCAACGCTTGCCTTCGTCATAACAAGAACGCGGCCCAATGGGGTTGACATGTCCCCAGTAATCCTCGCGCTGCGGTGAAACCTGGGGATCGCCGTACACTTCGCTGGTCGAAGCCTGTAAAATCCGTGCTTTGATGCGCTTGGCCAGCCCCAGCATATTAATTGCGCCATGGACGCTGACCTTGGTGGTCTGCACCGGATCGAACTGATAATGGATGGGCGACGCCGGGCAGGCGAGATTGTAGATCTGATCCACCTCAACATAAAGGGGAAAGCAGATATCGTGGCGCAACACTTCAAAGAGCGGATGAGCTAACAAATGCGCAATATTGGCGCGGCGCCCGGTATAAAAATTATCGACACAAAGCACCTCGTTCCCGGCCTCGATCAGGCGCGTACAGAGATGGGTGCCGATAAACCCGGCACCGCCGGTTACCAGAATACGCTGCGGAGGGGATGGGACAGATGTTGGTTTTGCGTGATTTGATTGCATCTGTATCCTCCTCAACGCTTCCCGCTGGTACGTCCCCTGCTCTTCTGATAGAATTCCGCGGGAGAGAAGAAGGAGTCAGGTATGAGCGCAAATGAAATAATTAAAATTATTCGTCGCAACAAAGCCAAGCTTGACCAGTTCGGGGTAAAACAAATTGGGCTGTTCGGTTCTCAATCCCGTGGCGACGCAAACGAAGAAAGTGATATCGACTTTCTCGTCGAATTTACACAGGGTCGTAAAAGTTACGACAATTTCATCGAACTGTGCTTTTTTCTGGAAAATTTGTTCAACAAGAAAGTAGATCTCCTCACTGCAGAATCTCTCAATCCCTATTTAAAAGAGCAAATTCTGCGTGAAGTGAAATATGAAACCATCCACTAATTATCTTCGA
>JAACTI010000376.1 GCA_009993495.1 Deltaproteobacteria bacterium
AAGTTCAAACGGGGCACCCTGCTCAATCTGGTGGGTGATGCTGCCCGAGGAGCCGAAAGTTAGCTTGAGAGCCTGGCCGGTTTCAGCTTCAAAGCCGGCGGCAATTTCGGTGAGGGCAAACTTGATGCTGGATGCCGCGGCGACGATGGGAGCGGCGGCATGGGCCTGGGGCACACAGATCACCAGCAGCAAAAAACCAAAAATTTTCAGCCAGCCTCTGGATTGATTTTTCATCTTGCGCTCCTGTCCATGAGGGTATTTTCGGTCTCAAGTGCCGCCAATTGTTGCGGGGTGTTGACGTTGATCAGGGCGCGTTGCCAGCCCGCAGGCAGGGCGGGGGGATCCAGATAACGAATGGCGATTTGTTGATAAAAATCGAAAATGCGATAGTTACCCTGCTGCAGCAGGTTTTCCATGGGGGTTAAACAGTTTTTATGATAGAGGGCAAAGACGGGTTCATAGCCTGCGGGGGTGCGCGGAACCACAGCGTCAACATTTTCTCGGGCGGCGAGCAGCGCATAAAGAATTTGTTCGTTGGGGTAGGGCATATCGCAGGGTAAAACAAAAATCCAGTCGGTTTTTGCGGCTTGCAAGCCGGTATACAGACCACCGAGGGCACTGCCGGGATAGATGTCAGCCACTGCTGGAATGTCGGCAGATGCCAGGTCGGGGCGATCTCCGGCAATCAAGATCTGGGTAAAAAACTGCCGTAAAAAGGCCTGGGCGCGTGCAAAGAGGGTCTGGCCGTCTACCACCAGCAAAGCTTTGTCACGTCGCATGCGGGTGCTTTTGCCGCCGGCCAGGATGACGCCCGTAACGGCGGCGCAGCTGTCGTGATGTGTTTCGATATGCGAATTTTGCATAACGCCTATCCTGACTGAATGGGCCAAGGTTTGTCAATTTATTTTTGCGCGCTGAGGGGGTTATGCGCCAACTGGCGGTTTTGCCGGGGTTCCGTGCGATCTGGTCGTTGCATGTTGCAAGATTTTACGAAATTTTGGCCTGGGACACTCGTCCTCGGCCCTGTTTTTTGGCCTCGTACATGGCCTCGTCGGCTAAATGCAGCAGGCGATCAGATGAGGGCAAGTTTTGGTCGGCAAAGGTTGAAACGCCCATGCTGACGCTGAGGCAATCGCCATTGAGGGGCTCGAAGGGGTGCTGGTTGATTGTCGTCGAAAGACGATGCGCCAGATCCAGCGCTCCTTGTTCGGTGGTGTTCGGCAAAATAATGGTGAATTCGTCGCCACCGTAGCGCGCCGGAATATCACTTTCGCGGGCGACGGTTTTGATTAAGCGCCCGATACGTTTGAGAATTTCGTCGCCGCAGGCATGGCCATAGTCGTCGTTGATCCGCTTAAAATCATCCAAATCAAAAAAGAGCAGCGAAAGAGATTCGTTATAACGCAGGGCACGACTGAATTCTTCTTCGAGCCGTTGGTAAAAATGGCGATGATTGAAAAGTTTCGTCAGGCCGTCACGAATTGACATCTCTTCAAAGTAATCTTTAGCGGTTTTCATGTTGTCGAAAAGCATGGCATTTTCGAGGGCATTGGCCGAGATATTGGCGACCAGCTGGCAAACCTTGAAAATGCGGCTGGTAATGCCATTTTTCAGGGGCGAGGCGGTACGCAGGAAGAATGTCCCGATAATGCTTTCTTTCTTGACGACCGGAATAACGATAATGGAATTGTAGTCCAGCTTCTCAATGTGCGCGCGGACGGTATCGAACAGGGGGTCGAGTTTCATATTATTGATAATCACCGGTTGTTTTGATTCCAAGGATTTGCGAATTTCGGGGTAGCGGTTCAGATCCAGACGGATTTCGACATTTTCGTCCAGATCGTTGCTGGCCTTGACAAAAATATCGCCATTGCTGTTGATGCTGACGATGGAGCAGCGCGCAACATCGATAATGGTAGAAACCTTCTCGACGATAATGCGCAAAATGGTCATGGGGTTGCGGATGGGGGAAATGTTTTCGGTCAGTTCGAGCAGCAAAAGCAGATCTTCGTGATGCAGGTCGGTATAATAATCTTTGGTGCGCAAATGCGCATCGATGCGTGCGACAACCTCAGGCATACAGATGGGCTTGGTGATGTAATCATCCGCGCCCGCTTTTAATCCCTGGATGATATCGTCATTTTTAGCCAGGGAAGAAAAAAGTACCACCGGAATTTTGCGGGTTGAAACTTTGGTTTTAAGTTTGCGGCAGGCATCAATGCCATTGCCGTCGGGCATGATGACGTCAAGAATGATCAAATGCGGTTGTTGCTCTTCCGCCAGG
>JAACTI010000377.1 GCA_009993495.1 Deltaproteobacteria bacterium
CGGCGGTTTGGAGGAGATGTCGTAGGCCACGCGGTTGACCCCTTTGACCTCGTTGATGATCCGATTGGAGATGCGGCCCAGGAGGTCGTAGGGAAGCTGGACCCAGTCGGCGGTCATGCCGTCCTGACTCGTGACCGCACGTACGGCGATCACGTGCTCGTAGGTCCGCTCGTCGCCCATGACCCCCACGGTCCGGATCGGGAGGAGCACGGCAAACGACTGCCAGATCTGCCGGTAGAGCCCTGCGGCCTTGACCTCCTCGATCACGATGGCATCGGCCCTGCGGAGGATCTCGAGCCGATCTCTGGTGACTTCCCCGAGCACGCGCACGGCAAGACCCGGGCCCGGAAAGGGCTGGCGAAAGAGTATCTCATCGGGAATCTGCAGCTCCTTCCCTGCCAGCCGGACCTCGTCCTTGAAGAGTTCCCGCAGGGGTTCGATCAGCTTGAGTTTCATCCGTTCAGGGAGGCCGCCCACGTTGTGGTGGCTCTTGATGGTGGCCGAGGGACCTTTGAAGGAGACGCTCTCGATTACGTCCGGATAGAGGGTCCCCTGCGCCAGGCAATCAACCTTGCCGAGTTTGCCTGCCTCTTCTTCAAAGACCCGGATGAACTCGTTCCCGATGATCTTGCGCTTCTTCTCAGGATCGGTGACCCCGGCCAGTTTTTTAAGGAACCTCTCTGCGGTATCCACAAAGACCAGAGGGATGCGGAACTCGTCACGGAACGTCTTGACCACTTTTTCAGCCTCGTTCAGCCTAAGCAGTCCGTTGTCCACAAAGATGCAGGTCAGGCGGTCTCCGATGGCCCTGTGGAGCAGCACGGCGGCAACCGAGGAATCCACTCCACCGGATAAGGCGCAGATCACCCGGTCTTCTCCCACACGGGCCCGGATATCGGATACAGCCTGCTCCACAAAGGAGTGCATGGTCCAATTGGGCCCGCACCCGCATATCCGGTAGGCGAAGTTCTTGAGGATTTCCATACCCTGCGGGGTATGGGCCACTTCGGGATGGAACTGCAGGGCATAATAACCCTGTCCTGGATCGGCCATCGCGGCCACCGGGGAGTTTTCCGTGCCGGCTATAGGGGAGAATCCCTGTGGCGGTGTATCAATACGGTCGCCGTGGCTCATCCAGACCCGGAGGCGTTTCCCCAAGCCGGAGAACAGTTCCGATTCAGCGAGCAGGTCCAGGTCCGCCGCGCCGTATTCACGGTGTGCTGCCGGAGCGACCCTGCCGCCCAGCATCTGCGTCATCAACTGCATGCCGTAGCAGATGCCGAGAATGGGGATGCCCATAGAGAAGATTCCCAGATCAGGGAACGGCGCCCCGGGATCTGATACGCTCGAGGGGCCGCCCGAGAGAATCAGGCCCGAAGGCCGAAAGGCCTGGATCCCCTTCAGGGGTTCGGAAAAAGGCCGAATCTCGGAGTAGACCTTGAGCTCTCGGATACGGCGGGCGATGAGCTGGGTGTACTGGGATCCGAAATCGAGGATCAGAATCTTTTTCTGCTGTATGGACATAGCGTATGCACACCCCAAATGATACTGTGAGCCGGCGGAGAAGAAGTTGTGATTTTAGGCATCCAAGAAGGGTTCCAGGGGCCAAGGGTTCGAGGGGTCAAGCGATTCGTTTCCTCTCATTTTCTTCGCCGTTCACTTGAACCCTTGACCCCTGGAATCCTTGGACCCTTTTTGCTTGCAATCTCTATACTTGTTATACGTGTAAAAGACTTTGTATGTATGTCAAGAATGTTGGTTACTCCAGGCGGTAGTTGGGGGCCTCTTTGGTGATGATCACGTCATGGACGTGGCTCTCGCGGAATCCGGCGACCGTGATACGGATGAATTCCGCTTTCTCCTGCAGTTCGGGGATGGTGCGGCACCCGCAGTAGCCCATGCCGGAGCGGAGTCCTCCCACAAGCTGATAGATGCTCTCCGCAAGGGACCCCTTATAGGGGACGCGGCCTTCGATCCCCTCGGGGACCAGTTTCCTCTCCAGGGTCTCGTGTTCCTGAAAATACCGGTCCTTGCTTCCCGAAGACATGGC
>JAACTI010000164.1 GCA_009993495.1 Deltaproteobacteria bacterium
TCGATCATTTTACCCTTGGAGTTGTCCAGACACGAGACTGCTCTGTGTCCGAAATGCTCCGTGGTGTCATGCGGCTGATCGGGCGTGTCTCGACCAGCAGCTCTCAGGCTAAGACAGAATCCTTGTGAAAAAATTATTCCCCCGGAGAGAAGTTATGCGTTTACTTTTTGTGTTGATGTTCCTCTGCGCGTTGCTGCCCGCACCTGTTTACGCCGTTGAATTGGATACTTTTGACCAGAAGGTGAGGGGGTGGGCGGAGTCTTGCACCGATGAAATTATCGCGCAGTTTGAACTTTTGCTGAGCTCAGGTAAGTTGTCGGTACCGCAGTTATTCGATACTTTTTATATTCCCATTCCGGATACCTCGCCGCAAAAATTTCATACCCAGTATGACCGCATGGTTGACGGAATTCTGCGCCCGATTCTCGACAAATACCTGGAACTGGATGCGCGTTTGGTTTTTGTGGTGGCGGTCGATGTTAATGGCTATCTGCCGACTCACAACAGTCGTTATTCGCAACCCCTGACGGGGGACGGAGACAAAGATACCAAAGGGAATCGGACAAAACGAATTTTCAGTGATCGCACCGGTCTTGCTGCCGCACACAACAAAGAAGCTTACCTGTTACAGCGCTACAGCCGCGATACCGGCGAAATTATGAGTGATTTTTCGGTGCCCATCTGGGTACAGAACCGTCATTGGGGGGCGGTTCGCATCGGTTATCGGCAAAAATAGCTTTGCCGCCACATTTTATTCCTCAGGAGAAAAAACGTGTTTAAAAAAATCAGTATGAAAGTCGCCGTTTCGGTCAGTGTGGTGCTGGTGGTGGTGATGGCCGTCGGTACCTGGTATATCGTTGATCAGCAGGGAGCCAGCCTGGAAAAGCAGTTGTTGGAGCGTGGACGCATTGAGGCGCTGGTTGGGGCCAGACTTGTCGGCAAGGTTATGGATGAAGCCATCGACAACGGGGTGTTCAGCGTCAAGGATGCTTTTGACCAGAGCTATGTACCGATTCCGGGGTTCGAACCGGAAAAGTACCATACCAAATATGATGCCTATCTGGATAAAGCTATTCTGGCGATGGAAGATGAGTTCTTGCAGGATGAATCAGTGGTTTATGCGGTTGCGCTCGATGTGAACGGTTACCTGCCGACCCATAATACCCGTTACCAGCAACCCATCACCGGCGACAAGCAGAAAGATTTAGTAGGCAATCGTACTAAACGCATTTTCAATGATCCCGTTGGCCTTAAGTCGGTCAAAAATACCGAACCTTATTTGCTGCAAATTTATCCCCGCGATACGGGGGAGACCATGTGGGATATTTCAGCTCCTATCATGGTGAAAGGCAAGCATTGGGGAGGTTTTCGGATTGGATTTTCCCTGGAAAAAACCGCCCAGGCCAAGGCGGATCTGACCCAGAAACTTTCGGTGATTATGATTGTCATTTTGTTACTTGCGACGGGGCTGATTTTTGTGATTGTTAATCGGGCCATGGCCCCGCTTGCGCACTTGACGGAGCGCGCCGGGCAGCTCGCGGATGGCAAGCTTGAGGTGAAAATTGAAAAGAACAGTGACGACGAAATTGGCCAGCTCGCCGATGTGCTGGAACGCCTGCGCGTCAGCCTCAAGGCCGCCATGGATCGCCTGACCCGCACACGCCCCTCTTGACAAGTTTTTCCGCGATTTTATGAAGGGTACGCGCCAGCCTGAATGCTGGCGCGTACCCTTTTTCAGTTCAGTCCTTCCCCGGTGGTGCTTGCTACCAGTTTGCCGTGTTTTACTCCCTTGGTGCCAATCAGCTCGTCGGCGATGCGCCGTACCCGGTCGGCTCGTCCCTTGAGAACCACTACTTCCAGACAATGATGTGCGTCAAGATGAACATGCAGGGCCGAAATGATTTCGTGGTGGTGGGCGTGCTGATGTTCGGTCAGTTTGTCGGCCAGGTCACGGGTGTGATGATCGTAAACCAGGGTGACGGTCGCTACGGTTTCGCGCTTGTCTTCTCCCCATTGCTGATCGACCAGCGCCCCGCGAATGAGATCGCGAATCGCTTCCGAGCGGTTGCTGTAACCCTTCTTGTCGATCAGGGTGTCGAACTGTTCAAGCAGGCGGGCGTCAATTGAAATGCCGAAGCGAGTGAGGTCGGCCATAAGAACTCCTTTGAAAAAAAACGCAAATTCCGTTCTCTTTAACACAGCTTCCCCACCGCGGCAAGAACCTTGTCTTTTCCGAAGTTTAGCCGTTTGCCTGCACAACTTGTAAACAAAAAAAACAACATCTAGTGTCTGGAAAGAAAAAAAACGCGAGATATAGTGTTTCTGTGCTTTGCCTGCCGGAGCAATCGTGCTAGGGTTCTGGCGCATTTGAACTTCTTGCGCGCCAGTTTTTTACGGGGGTTTCCATGGTTGATTTTATTCGCAAGCGTGACGGTCGACTGGTTCCTTTTGAACAGGCAAAAATTTCCCAGGCCATTACTAAAGCGGTTGAGGCGGTTGGTGGGTACGACTTTAAGCGTGCCACCGATATTGGTCGTCAGGTCTGTATGATTCTGGGCGTTCTTTACAAGGACGACCGGGTTCCTACGGTCGAAAATGTCCAGGATCTGGTTGAAAAAATTCTCATCGAAAATGGCCACGCACAAACGGCCAAGGCGTATATTCTGTACCGCAAACAGCGTGAGGGCTTGCGCGCAACCCGTGAATTTATGCAGGAGTCGATTGAAGCCATCGATTCCTATCTGGTGCAGGAAGATTGGCGTGTCAATGAAAACGCCAATATGGGCTATTCCCTGCAAGGGCTGAATAATCATATTGCAGCCAATATCACCAGCAACTACTGGCTGAACAAAATTTATCCTGCCGATGTCGCCACGGCCCATCGTGAGGGAGATTATCATATCCACGATCTGGGTATGCTTTCGGTTTACTGCTGCGGCTGGGATCTGAAAGACCTGTTGCTCAAAGGCTTCACGGGAGCTTACGGCAAGGTTCAAAGTGGCCCGGCGCGTCACTTTCGCACCGCCCTCGGCCAGACGGTCAACTTTTTTTATACCCTGCAAGGTGAGGCCGCTGGTGCCCAGGCCTTTGCCAATTTTGATACCCTGCTTGCCCCCTTTATTGCTTACGACAAACTTGGTTATGCCGAGGTCAAGCAGTGTATGCAGGAATTTGTCTTCAATATGAACGTGCCGACGCGGGTCGGCTTTCAAACGCCTTTTACCAATATCACCATGGATATGGTGCCCCCCGCCGGCATGGCCCGGGAAGCGGTGATTATCGGCGGCGCACTGCAAGAGCGTTGTTACGGCGAGTTTCAGGCTGAAATGGATCTGCTTAATCGCGCCTTTTGCGAAGTGATGATGACCGGCGATTCTTCGGGGAGAATTTTCTCTTTCCCTATTCCAACGTACAACATTACTCAGGGTTTCAACTGGGAGGATCCGCGATTTGAACCTATCTGGGAGATGACCGCCCGTTTTGGCATACCCTATTTCAGTAACTTCATAAATTCAGATATGGATCCCGATGACGCGCGCTCCATGTGCTGTCGCCTGCGTTTGGACAATCGCGAGTTACGCCGTCGCGGTGGCGGGCTCTTCGGTTCCAATCCCCTGACAGGTTCCATCGGCGTGGTCACCATCAATCTGCCGCGTGCCGCTTATCTTTCCGACAGCATGACCAGTTTTTTTGAACGTATTGGCCGTTTGATGAAGCTGGCCTTCGAGTCTTTAGAGCTCAAGCGCAAGCAGCTTGAGCGCTTTACCGAAGAGGGCCTTTATCCCTACAGCAAATTTTATCTGGCGGCCATTCGTGAGCGTACGGGTAAATTCTGGGATAATCATTTTTCGACCATTGGCCTGGTTGGCATGCATGAAGCCAGTCTGAACCTGATCGGGGCCGGGATTGATAGTGAAGAAGGGCAGGCGCTGGCCAAGGCGTGTCTCGATTTTATGCGCAAACAACTGGCCGCTTTTCAAGAAACAACCGGGCATCTTTACAACCTTGAAGCAACCCCAGCCGAAGGTACCAGCTACCGGCTGGCGCGTAACGATCGCCAGCGCTTTCCTGACATTATTGCCGCCGGTCATGACGAACCCTATTATACCAACTCAACCCAATTGCCCGTCGGTTCTACCGAAGATATCTTCAGCGCCCTTCAACACCAGGATCCGCTGCAAACCCTCTACACCGGCGGCACGGTTTTCCACGGTTTTCTCGGTGAGCGGATTGAAGACTGGCGCAGCGCCCGCCTGCTGGTGCGAAGAATTGCCGAAAACTTTCACTTGCCCTATTTCACCCTCAGCCCGACTTTCACTATTTGTCCGGAGCACGGCTATATTGCCGGGGAACACTTTGCCTGTCCCTTTCATCACGATGAAAAAGCTGCCTGAAATGACCGCTGGAAACTGAAATTTCAACCGATTCAAGAGGAGAATTTATGTCGACCAAATGTGATGCCAAAACCGAAGTCTATTCACGTGTCTGTGGGTTTTTCCGGCCAGTGCAGCAGTGGAACCGTGGCAAAAAAGAGGAATTTCGCGAACGCACTGAATACGTGATCGAACGGGAGAAAAAGGCCTGATTCCCCTGACCATCAGGGGGTTTCAGGGCACCAGCCTGCTCGATTACCCCGGGCGCATCGCGGCCCTGATTTATACCGGCGGCTGCAATTTGCGCTGTGCTTTCTGCCACAATCCGGGACTGGTTCTCTCCCCCGAAATTTATCCTGATTATCCGCAGAAGGCGTTGCTGAAGACCCTTGAGGCCCGCCAAAATTTTATTGATGGTGTTGTGGTTTCGGGCGGAGAGCCGACTCTGGCGCGTGGCTTAGATCTGCTGCTGGAAAAAATTCGTAATTTAGGTCTTTTGATCAAGCTCGATACCAACGGTTTACGCCCTGCGGTGCTGGAAAATTTGTTGCAGAGGAATTTAGTCGATTATCTGGCGATTGATCTGAAAACTTCACCGGCCCGCTACGCCGAACTTCATCAGCAACCGGTCGACGGCAGTGCGTTGCTGACAAGTTGCCGGTTGGCAATAGAAACCGCTCCCGCGTATGAATTCCGCACGACCTGCGTGCCGGGATTAGTGGAAGCAGAAGATATTTTGGCTTTGGGGGCGCAGATTGTGGGGGCAAAATTGTGGGTGTTGCAGCAGTTTGTTCCCCGGCCCGATTTGCTGGGTGATGCGCCTGCAACCGCCCGACCCATAACGGATTTTTTCTTGCTGAGGCAGATGGCTCAAACATTTGTCGAACGGGTTGAGGGCAGAGGCTGGTCGGGTTAAAAAGACAGCCAGAGGGCGGCGCTGAAGAAGAAAGTTAACACAACCATCGCGGCCATGACATACAGCAGGTAGTCTAGGGCCGTGCGATTGTTGTCCGATGAAAGTTGCGACCTTGGCATTGCTTGCCCCCGTTAGAAAGTCATTGAGGTTAAGGAATTTGCAAGACAGGTGCCATGATTTTAATGAGGCAGCTCAACCAGTCTCACCGCCCGCGACGCGGGCTTTTTCTTCGACTTCCTTGCCCCTGGTGCCAAGATAAATGCGCAGGCTAAAACGTCTTATGACGTTTTTTTTGTCAGACGGCGGCCAATGGGCCAGCCGAAAACGCCGCCTGGCTCCTGCATGAAGAGAGGGTTGCCCGGTTTGATGAACCCCTGTTTTTCAGACTATTGATTGAGTTTGTGGCACAGCAAACAGCGGAATTTGGGGGGGTGGTTGGCGGCAAAGGGCACGCCGCTTTCGTTGTGGCATTCCTGACAGAATTTCTCGGCGGCTTTTTTGCCCTCTTGTTTAACCATGGGGTAAAAACGTGCGTGATTGGCATCCGGTGGAACATGCTTGGTGGTTTCTTCGGGTGCCAGCCACAAAATGGCCACAATTGCAATCCCGCCTGCCACTACGAGAATATCGCGTTTTTTCATAGAATCTCCATAAACCCTGGTTCAAGGTTTCAGCCAGGCCCATAGGTTGTCACACGTTTGCCCTCATTTCAAACCGGAGGTAGCCACCAGAGGATTGTTTACCAGATGAGTCGACTTTGGTCAATCCCGGCGCGATTTTATTCCGCGCGGATAAAGACTAAATAAATAAAAAGGCCGCAGGCAATGACCCCTCCGCCAATAACTATCCATATCCCGCCGTTGTACAGCCCATCCGTGCCCGTTCCTTGAGCGACGGCAAAGGAGAGGGTGTAAATAAATAAACCCAGCCCGGCGATAAAGCCCGAAACCGCTTTCCAGCCAATAAAATAGGGCAGGGCGATGCCCAGAGCCAGAGCCCCGAGAATGTAGGGATTCTGACTCAGATCACCCAGATTCCAGGCGTGTAATTGCTCCAGAATGCGGTCCGTCCGAAAGCGGGTCATGTATTCAAGAAAGTTTTGCCAGTTCATTTGAATTGTCCTCACTTCGAGAGTGGGTCGGGCGAAGGATCTGCTCGTGATAACCTCAGCTTTGTTGCGGGTTTCTCTTAATTGGCTGCATATATAGCAGGTTTTTTGTTGTCTGCAAAGCGGATCAGATGCAATTTCTTGACTTCATTCAATGGTTTATCTAGGATGCAGCGCCGGTGGAGTCGCTGGCTGTGAATTCCCCTATCGTTGTCATTTGTCAGGCTGTGTTCAGTTGTGCTCAATACCCCAGGAAAACGCTTGAACGAAAAACCCATAGGTATATTTGATTCCGGTGTCGGGGGGTTAACCGTGTGCCGCGAACTGCTGAGACGCTTGCCGACGGAATCTTTACTCTATCTTGGGGATACGGCACGTGTGCCTTACGGCACCAAAAGTGCCGCGATTGTCACCCAGTATGCGCTGGAGGCCGCAAGTTTTTTGTGCGACAAGGGGGTCAAGCTGTTAGTGGTGGCGTGCAATACGGCGTCGGCGGTAGCCTTGCCGCAACTGCGCGAACGTTTCGGGGTGCCAGTGCTTGGCGTGATCGAACCCGGCGCCCGCGCGGCTGTCACCAGAGGAGCGCGTCGTATTGGCGTGCTTGGAACTGAGGGGACAATTCACAGCGGGGCCTATGAACGGGCCATCCGGCAGATTGATGACGGGATTGAAGTTTTTTCCGTTTCTTGCCCGCTGTTTGTTCCCCTGGCCGAGGAGGGCTGGGCCAGGCACCCGGTAGCAGCGCAGATTGCTGCCGAATATCTGGAGCCGCTGCTGCAAAAAAAAATCGACGCGCTGGTGCTGGGATGCACTCATTATCCCCTGTTGGCGCAGGCCATACGCCAGGTTGTCGGCTCCAGGGTCGAGATTGTCGATTCCGCGGCGTCCACCGCCGAAGAAGTTGCGCAACTGCTTGAATCCCGAATCTTGCAAGCTGACACCGAAAGGGGTGATCAGCAGTTTTTCGTCACCGACCTTCCTACCCGGTTTCGGCGTATCGGGAGTGAGTTTCTCGGGGCAAAGCTGCATCATGTAACCCAGATTCAACTGGGTTCCTAATCTCAAGGGTTGTCTCTATGCCGAAACGAATATTCCTGCCGATCCTTGTCGCGCTTTTGACGTTGGTGTTAATTGTTGCCCTCTTTGGGGGGACAAACCGTCAAGCGCTGACCGAAGCCCCTGTAGTGGTGGCGCCGCTCATCGAACCGCGCGAGGTTGTGCTCTACTTTGTTGATTCTACTGGTTTGCAACTTGCCGCCGAAGAACGCGAAATTGCCGGTTGCAATGACGAGCGCCAATGTATTGCTCAGACCCTTACCGCCCTGGCAGAAGGCTCAGCTGAGCTTCAGGCCGTTATCCCGGCTCGCACCAGGGTGCTCGGGATTGACATAGTGCAGGATCTGGCAACCATCAACCTCAGCCGCGAACTGAGTGATCATCATCCCGGCGGCAGCTTAAGTGAATTGCTCAGTATTTACAGTGTGGCGAATACTTTGCGGGTCAATTTCCCCTATCTGCGTTCTTTCCAATTTCTCATTGATGGCGAAAAGCGTAAAACCTTGCGTGGCCACGTAGATATTTCCGGCCCGATAGAGGCTGACTTTCGCCTGCTTCCGAGCTCCCAGGTTGATGGTTAGCAAGCCATTGCGCCATATGGCGCAATATGATATTGAATTGCTCAAGTTTATTGGTGTTTCTGCTGACGGTAATCTTTACGGCTGCTTGTGCTATTGTGAGATCCTCCTAAAGGAACCAGGCTATGATCGTAGGGTTTAACCATAATGTGATGTACCGTGGGGCGGGTTTTCACGTTCAAACGGAAGATGGCGGTGAAAAGAGCCCGAGCCTTGTGACTCTGCTCTATCATGGTGGCACGATTATCGCCTCGCAGAAGACGTCCTATGCCGATATTGCCGCGGTCGACAATTTAAATCAGGTGGTTGAAGATCTGGCCAAAGAGCAGCATAAAGGTATGCTGCGCCGTTTGACCCGGGGAGAATTTGATCAGAAAATTTGTACCTTCGGAATTGCTATTGAGGGTGTCACTGCGCCGGCGGCGCCTGTGGCCTTGAGCTCTTCACCCGCGGCGGAATCTGAGGTGGCAACACCACTCCCGGTTGTTGCTCCCACACCCGCGGTTGAGCCTGTAGCCAAGGCTGAAGTATCCGCCGTGGCAGGTTTGCAGAGTGATCTTGATCGGCTGATTTTCGCTTATCTGACGGCAACTGATGCCTGACATTGATTCTTCCAAACCTGTTGATCGCCCTTTGCGTTTGCTCGCCGATCAGGCGGGTATTTCTTTGGTTATGGTGCTGATGATGCTGAGCCTCCTTGGCTTATCTGCCGCTATGGCTGGTAGTAGCTGGACACATCTGTCGCGGCGCGCCCGTGAGGCCGATCTGTTATGGAAGGGCAGCCAGATTCGTGCCGCGATTGGCTCTTATTACAGCAAGTCTCATGGCCAGGGCGCGGGCAAAATCTATCCTTCTCAGCTGGAATATCTGCTCAAGGATCCACGCTTTCTGCAAACAACCCGGCATCTGCGCCGCCTCTATGCCGACCCCATGACGGGTGGAGACTGGGAACTGATTAAAGATCCGGGGGGGCGGATTAAAGGCGTCCGTTCGACCCTGGCCGAAGAGCCCTTTAAACAGTCGGGCTTCACTGAAGAAAATCGTGATTTCGAAGGTCGAACCCTCTACACCGAATGGGAATTTATTTATCAGCCCACAGCCGCCAAAAACAGCGCTGGTTCGGCGCAAGCGAAAAACCAGCCAGCCGATAATCGCCCGCCCACGGCATTTCCTTTACCTGCACCATCGCCCCCAACGGGTTCACCATGACCTTCGGCGCTGAACTTCCACGAACGAA
>JAACTI010000378.1 GCA_009993495.1 Deltaproteobacteria bacterium
CCGATATTTCAGGGTCGCCTTCTGGTTATCGCCCTGGCAGCAAACCACCGCCACCTGAGGCTCGGCGCTTTGGGCTTCGACGCCCATGATCTGGGCAATTTTTTCAATAGCTTCGCTGCCGCCCGGTGTACACAAATTGGGCGCCATGCTGCCATCGACAATCGCCTTGGCATAACCGGCACAGCCGGGCATGCCGCAGGCGCCGCAATTGGCCCCCGGCAAGGCGTCGAGAACGGCCAGTTCGCGCGGGTCAATTTCAACCGCAAACTTTTTGGCTGCCACCCCAAGGGCAACGGCGGCGAACAGACCAATTCCCCCCAGGGTTAAAATTGAAGCGAACATTTATCTTTCTCCAGCAGTCAGACAAACAGGCAGGATCAGGGGGTCACCCCTTCACCAACCCGGCGAATCCCATGAAGGCCAGGGACAGTAAGCCGGCGGTGATCAAGGCAATGGCTGTGCCTTGAAAGCTTTTGGGCACCGGTGACATATCGAGACGCTCGCGCAATCCGGCAAAGAGCACCATTGCCAAGGTAAAACCCATGCCTGCGCCCAAAGCAAAGACCACCGATTGCAGAAAAGTGTAATCTTTTTGAATGTTCAGCACCGCAACGCCCAGAACGGCACAGTTGGTGGTAATGAGAGGCAGGAAAATGCCAAGGGACTGGTAAAGAACCGGGCTGGTTTTCTGAATCACCATTTCGACCAGCTGCACCAGGGAGGCAATGACCAAAATGAAGGCTATGGTCTGTAAATATTCGATGCCAAAAGGAATGAGAATCAGGTATTGAATGAACCAGGTCACCACGGAAGCGACGGTCATGACAAAAATAACCGCCATGCCCATGCCGAGGGCGGTTTCAACTTTTTTGGAAACCCCGAGAAAGGGACAGATACCCAGAAAGCGGGCCAGCACAAAGTTATTAACAAAAACCGTACTGATCAGAATGACAAAAAGCTCAACCATCTGCGTCTCCAGCATGGGTGAAAAATGGTAAGACCAGCTGTTTTAGGACAGGGCAGGGGCGTTTGTCAAATATTTTGTTGGGGTCTCAGTGCCTGAGGCGGCCCTTTCTCGGTGCGAAACACGATCTCTTCAGCGCGGTAGTCACAGAGCCCGAGACCCTCATTCCCGGGCCGCATGAATCGACCCTTGCGCTTCGCTGGCGCCATCCGGGCGACAGCGCGCCCTTCCCTGACGGCCTCGCGCTCTGCATGGTGAAGGGGGATTGCACCTGGAGGCTGATTGAGGGAGTTTCGCGGTCAGGCACTCCTTGCAGCCAGCACTTCGAGAAGATCCTGGGCCTTGAGTTGCTCATCCAGATCCGCCCCCTTGATGCCATCTTCAAACATACTCATGCAGAAGGGGCAGCTGGAAACCAAGGTTGGCGCGCCGGTTTCGGCCGCCATGCGCGCGCGGGTCTGGTTCATGCGTATGCCGAGTTTTTCTTCGGCGAGTATCCGGCCACCACCGGCGCTGCAACAGAAGCTTTCGTCTTTGCTGCGGGCCATTTCCCTCAGGCTGGCACCGGCGGCTTGCAGCAATAGACGCGGAGCTGCGTAGAGGCCGTTATGCCGCCCCAGGTAGCAGCTGTCATGGTAGGTGCAGTCAAGGGGCGCAGGATTGAATATGAGTTTTCCGGCCTGGTGGAGGCCGAGAACAAAACTGTTGGCGTGTTCGACGGGCAATTCCAGCCCCAGATCGACATAGTCCTTAGCCAGAGTATTGAAACAATGGGGACAGGCAGACACCACACGTTTTGCGCCGCTGGCTTTGATGAGTTCAATATTTTCGGCGGCCATCATCTGGTAGAGATATTCATTGCCGAGTTTGCGCATGGGTTCGCCACAGCATTTTTCTTCCTTGCCGAGAATGCCGACTTTAACCCCGGCGGCCTGACACAGCTGGACAAAAGCGCGGGCAATTTTCTGGTTACGCTTGTCAAAACTGGCGTAGCAACCGACGAAATAAAGGATGTCCGCCTCTTCACCCTGGCCTGCATCCAC
>JAACTI010000379.1 GCA_009993495.1 Deltaproteobacteria bacterium
GCGTAAGTTTCGCCATCTTTCCTGAGATCATTCAATATCCCTTCGAGAGCGGCCGCCCAAACTGCCGGATCCGTTACCGACAGCACCGCCCCGGTTTGACCATTAACGACGATCTCCTTCGGCCCGCCGATATCCGAGACCAGCGCCGGCAGTCCACAGGCCTGGGCTTCCAGGACGGCCATACCGAAGGTATCGGTAATGCTGGGAAAGAGGAACAGGTCATGGCTGGTGTAAATTTTCGGCAACTGCTGGTAGTCGACCCGGCCGAAGAACTCAACCTGCGGCAAATCGCAACACTGCTGCTTGAGTTCCTCCAGGTAGGGGCCGTTGCCGACGATACTTAAGCCGACGTTTGCTTGGGTTTGCCGTAGTTGCCGATAGCTGGCAAACAGAAAATCAAGGTTCTTGTCCTTCGAAACCCGGCCGACGTAGAGCAGTCTTGGGGGTTGCCCTGCGCGCAGAAGACGGGCGGATTTCTCGGGTTTAAAATGCTCGGTACGCAGGCCGCGCTGGAAGCGCTGCATGTGACGATGGCGATAGCCGCGCTCTTTGAGCAGTTGCATGTACTCTTCGGTTGGCACCAGCAGGCTATCGAACTGATTAAAGAACCATTTGTTGTAGGCTTCAATCAGGTTCGAGAGCGCCGGTTCGGCGAGAATCTCTGCTGACTCCAAAGTAAAATCGGTGTGGTAGATGCCGCTCACCCTGGTGCCGAGCATCTTGCCCATCATCAGGCCAAGCAGACCAACCGGGCCGGGCGTTGAAATATAGACCTCGTCAGGATTGTAGGCATAGACCGCCTTCAACATGCGCAATACCGACGGCACCCTGATTTGTAACTGTTCGTAATGGGGGACTTTAAACTCGTGAATCGGTGGCACCAACAGGGTCGAACGCGGCAGGTCGCCGTGATCTTGCTGCGGATCGAGGCTGGCGAGAATCTTGATGGCGTAACCTTTCTCGTCGGCCAGCCGGCCAATCGTCTGCAGGGTCATGGAGACTCCGTTCAAGTCCGTCAGGGTGTCGGTCAGCCAGAGAATCCGCTTGGGGCGTTCTTCGCTCTGTTTGCCGAGGGTTCGGTCGAGACTGTTTATCAGCTCACGGTCGCCGAACATATGCCCGAAGGAGGAGAAGAAGGGCACCGAGAGAAAAATGCCGGGAATCGTCGAGGACAGCCCCTGAATGATGCGGACGATGTCCATCTCCTCTATATCGGTATTGAGGGACTTCAGCAATGAACAGAAATACTGATCAGAGATGTCGCTGATACAGTCGTAGAGCAGATCGAGGCGGCTGTCGATATCGTCATGGTCGAGAGTCTTGCTGGTTTCGATCAGTTGCACGATGCTCTGATAAATCGGGTTCTGCTTCTGGCGTTTCAGCTTGTTCAGCTTCAATCGATCTTTGAAACCAAGCCGTTTTTCACTGAACAGCTGACGGGTCAGCTCGCTGACCGTCGAATGGCAGAAGGGGGTGTTATGCTGCTGGGAGAAATCGTAAGCGATCTTGTAGATAGCGAAGGTCAACCCCTGAAAATCGTTCTGCCGCCCCTGGGGTCGCATGCGGCCCGTTTTCAGCTGGGCGAGGAACTCCTGCGGGGTTGCGGCCAAGGCTTCGGTGCAGGTTTTGGCAACAAAAAAACCGGCATGGTCATCAGAACCGCCGGTTAAACCTTTCTGCCAGGGGGTCTTGCCCCAGGTCGTTAGACCATGCTTGGTCTGGAGTCGCATGATATCGGCGGCCGTCAACCCGCGCAGCACCCGGGCGAGGACATCGTTGTGCAGACTGCTGCGACTGCCGTTGCGCCCTTCAAAATGATTGAACAGCAAAATCAGCTTTTCCAAGTGGTCGAGGGTCAGCCGGTTGTTAATCGAATAGGTCGCATGGGCCACAACACAGGCCAGTTCTTCGTCGCGCAGATAATCGCGCAGCTGATAAATATTTTTTCGCAGGGTCTGGATCACCATGAACTGATCCTGATCCAATCCGAAAACCAGCAGGTGGATCTTACACCCATCCTCCGGGAAATAGCTGGTCACCTCGACC
>JAACTI010000165.1 GCA_009993495.1 Deltaproteobacteria bacterium
TGGCGTAATTCTTGGTTTTCCCATTCTGCGCCTGCGCGGCGATTATCTGGCGATTGTGACCCTTGGGTTTGGCATGATTATCAAGGTTGTGCTGGAAAACTGGAGTGAATTCTCCTTTGGTCCCAGTGGGATCGCCAATATTGATAAGCCCGGCCTCTTCGGGCTTGCGATGGATATTGATGCTGCGACGACCTACATTTACTACATTGCCATTGCGCTGGTGATTTTTACGGTTTTCGTGACCACCCGCTTACGCAATAGCCGTATTGGTCGGGCCTGGATTGCTCTGCGCGAAGATGAAATTGCCTGTGTTGCCATGGGCATTGATATGGCGCGCACCAAGCTTTCGGCTTACGCCCTTGGCGCTTACTGGGCGGGGATGGTCGGGGTTCTCTTTGCGGCCAAAACAACCTTTATCAACCCGGCCAGTTTCACCTTTATGGAATCAGCCATTATTCTGTCGATCGTTGTGCTCGGCGGTATGGGGTCGATTCTGGGCGTCATTCTGGGGGCGTTTATTCTGATTCTGATGCCCGAATATCTGCGCGCTTTTTCAGAATATCGCATGCTGGCCTTTGGTGCCGCGATGGTTTTGATGATGATTTTCCGCCCACAGGGAATTATCACGAATATTCGTCAAAAATACGAATATAAGGGTTTGAAGGAAGAAACCGAACATGGCTGAAAAACACAAGCTTCTCGAAGTCAATCAACTGACTATGGATTTCGGCGGTCTGCGTGCCGTTGACGGCGTCACTCTCCAGGTCTGTGAAGGTGAGATTGCGGCTCTGATTGGCCCCAACGGCGCGGGGAAAACCACCTTTTTTAACTGCGTGACCGGAATCTACGCCCCGACCAGGGGGGATATTCTGTTGCATCCCAAAGGCCTTAAAACTCGGCGGTTGAATGGCCTCAAGCCCAATCGGGTCACGGAAATGGGCTTGGCCCGGACATTCCAGAATATTCGACTTTTTTCCGATATGACCGTGCTGGAAAATGTCATGATTGGGCGTACCTGTCGCACTCAAGCTGGTATTTTTCGCTCCATTCTGCGAACCAAAGCCACCCGTATCGAAGAACAGGAAATCGTCGAAACCAGCTATCAGCTCTTGCAGAAGGTCGGTCTTGGCCCCTTCGCCAATGAGTTTGCCAAAAATCTGCCCTATGGTGCCCAGCGTCGCCTTGAAATCGCCCGTGCCCTGGCGACTGAGCCCTTTTTGCTGTTGCTCGATGAACCGGCAGCAGGCATGAATCCACAGGAAACCGCCGATTTGGATCACCTGATCTGCCGCATCAGTGCCGATGACCGGATTGCCATTCTGTTGATAGAACACGATATGAAACTGGTGATGAATATTTCCAATCCTATCTTCGTTATGGAATACGGCAAAAAAATTGCTGAAGGCAGCCCGCAGCAGATCAAGGACAATCCGCAGGTGATTGAGGCCTACCTTGGAGAAGAGACCGATGCTTAAACTTCAGCATATTCAAACCTATTACGGTAATATTCAGGCGCTTAAGGGGATTAGTATTCATATCGAGCAGGGTGAAATAGTTACGCTCATCGGCGCCAATGGCGCGGGCAAAACCACAACCCTCATGTCCATCTGTGGCATCACCCCGCCGCGTAAGGGCGAGGTTTTTTTTATGGGCGAGCCCATCGCCCACCGCAAACCTGAAGAAATTGTCAAACTCGGAATTTGTCAGGTTCCGGAGGGCCGGCGGATTTTTCCTGACATGACCGTGGTTGAAAATCTCGATATGGGGGCTTTTCTGCGTAATGATACGGCTGAAATTAAAAAAGACCTGGAGATGGTCTTTGGTTTGTTCCCTATTCTTGAGCAGCGCCGCAGCCAGCCTGGCGGAACCTTGTCGGGCGGTGAACAGCAGATGCTGGCGATTTCCCGGGCACTTATGGCCCGGCCACGCATGCTGCTACTTGATGAGCCATCCCTTGGCCTGGCTCCGCTGATTATTCAGCAGATTTTTGAAATTATTAAAAAAATTAACCGCGAAAACGGTACCACGATCTTTCTGGTAGAGCAGAATGCCAACCAGGCCCTGAAGCTCGCCAATCGTGGCTACGTTATGGAAAACGGTCAGATTACCCTGGTCGACAAAGCTGCGGCTCTGCTCGAAAACGCGGCGGTCAAACAAGCCTATTTGGGGCTATAATCCCGTCAGGTGAGAAACGTCAGGCAAAAGGTAACTCTTTAGCTCCGCCGTCACCGCGCCCGTTCCTTTGCGACCTCGGGCTCTACAGGGTGAAGACTTACGCCAAAGCAAGATTCCGATCTCAGGTCAGGGTTCAACTCTTCACCGGGCCAAGGGAGCGTTCCATAACGATGCGCCACTGGCCCTCTTCTTTGTACAGATTCAATGATTTCCGAATTTCATCTTGGTAGACATCCGATTGGTAGGTCTGCTTGAGTTTGATCTGCACATGGTTTTCGCTGACAAAATTAAGGCGCAAATCATTGTAGAAAACGTGAATCCATGCCGGACGCTCCAAGCGTGAGCGCCGCCTTTCCTGCCATTCATCCCGGCTGTAACCTGGTTCGGGACGATAATTGGAGCTATAATTGGAGAAATACTGTTCGAGATCCTGGTTTGACCAGGCTGTTGCCCAGTTTTTGACGACGGCCAGCACCTTTGCGTGTTCGTCGGCAGCCGCTGTCCTCTGGGATTCCAGCGGCATTGCCGCCTGCTGATCAAATTCACTTCCGGCGGGCCACCACAAACGGCTGGCGACCGCTGCAACAATCTTTTGCGCGGGTTGCGCCTGCTTCATGGTCGCAGGGAGCACTGAGGCCTGATCAAGGTTCTGATTGATGCTTTCGGCCAGCCCGGCCGCTTCGGCGCAGGCGGTTGAAACAACCATTCCCGGATTAAATTCTTGCCCGCGAGGCCACCAGGATTCTGCGGCTTGTACTTCAGGCAGCTCTGCAAGGGGCAGCTCGATAGTCGCTTGCGGGCTGCTATCTCCAGCGGTGGTCGGTTGTGCATCGCTTGCCACGGGAGCAGGCTTTGCCTGCGTTTGCGGCGCGGGGGTTTGCAGACTGGCCAGTTGCTGGGGTGGTGCCTGCCAGCTGTACTGGAAATAGCCGATGCCGCTACTCAGCAGAATGCCTGCGAGCATCCCCCCCGCCAGCCAGATGACCGGCCTTTGGCGTGAACCTTGTGCGACGGTTAACTTCCAGGCTTCATCGGCCTCAAGCCGCGCTTTTTCTGTATCTTTTTGCGCTCTAACCAAGGCCTGTTGCTGCTCCGCCATTTTCTGGTCGGTTATTTTTTTATAGTAAACCGCGCGTTTCAGTTTTTCCTGAAGTTTACATTTGTCTTCGACCAGCCGTCTAACCTCGGCCCTGGCATAAACAGCTTCTTTTATTTCGCGTTGCCGTTGCGAGCCGCTTGAATTTTCTGATTTTGTGGGGGATGGTGCCGCAATTGCCGGCCTGCTCTGTTTGCTTTCGTCAGGGGGCAACGCTTGGTCGGTTGCAACCAGGGGCTGCAGCCGATCAACCAGTTGGCTAAAACTGGTGACGGGTTGTTCACTTTTGCCGAGGAGATCGGCGGCTAACTCAGCCAGATGTTTAAACTGTGTCTGCTCAAGGAGCGCCAACGAGACTTTGTCCCCCTTGGCCCCGGCACCAAGAACTAACTTGATCAGAATTTCGCCAAGACTCAAAAGGGTTTCCTGGGTCAGGTCGATGACCGCGGCGGGATTTTTCGCCTGGCTGGTGCTTTTGTTCAGATGTTTCAGGCTGGCATTAAGACCAAAGTCACCAATTTGTGCTTGACCTTCATCGGTAATAAAGATGTCTTTGAGTGTCAGTTTGCCTTGCTCAAAGCCTTCGCCGTAGGCATAGGCCAAACCCTGGCTGATCTGGAATAAAATGCCCAGGGCCCGTTCGGGCGAACAGCTTTCAGTGAGTTGTTCAGCAAGATTGCCCGCGGGGAAGTAGGTGGTGGTGAAATAACAATAACCGGTTTCGGTGCCGCAGTCATAAAGCGGTGCAATTGCGGGGTGTTCGAGCCCCGAAAGGGCTTCGAGCTGTTTTTCGAGCGTGGCCAGATTGTCTTTGCCGCCAATGGCCCCAGGGCCGATAAGCTTCAGCGTGACATCGCGGGCAAAGAAGGGATCTTCGGCGCGCACCGATGCGCGATTGCGCCCGGTTTTCAGGGGCTCTAAAATGACATAAAGTCCAAATTGTTGTTCCAGTTTCAGCACTTGACCCTCCACCCCCTCATTTTTCCCGTAGTATAATTGTTTTTCTGCCAGCTGCAACGGAAAATTTCACTATAAAAGCGTGGCGCGAACTCTGGTCGGCATTTTGGGGCGTTGTTTTCATGAATTTAAAAGTCAGGTTAATGCTTGCCAAACCAGCTCACCTGGGGTTTAAGCATTAATTGTTCCAATTTTTGTTGACGTTCTTTGGGGGGGAGATCGGCTAATGTTTGACTGGCCCGGTAAAAGGCCTGGAGATCGCCGCCACTCTGTTCCAGCAAGGCCGTAAATGCCGGAATCAGCCCGCGATAGGTTTGCCGGGAAGCCAGGTAGGCATTATTGAGGCTGGTGACCCAGGCATCATAGCCCCGGTAGCCGTTCCAGCGGGCTTTGAGTTCCAGGTAAGATGTTTTGGCCTGGGTCAGAATGTCGGCTTTGCGTTGACGTTTGACGCTGAGATCAAGATCTGTCGCGTAAAGCCTGGCAAGTTGGCGGTGTATTTTGGCCGTCCAGACGGAAAAATCTGCTTCGCGCTCTAGCTGTGTTGCAAAGAGCTGCTGTTGCTGCGGGCTGCCCTGGCTTTCCAGCCAGCGGCGAACACCTGCCAGTTCAACGCTGGTGGCAAAGGCTTCACTGAAGCTGGAATCGTTGGCGAGATAGAGCTGCTGATGGGCTAATTCATGAAAAATCAAGCGTGCGAAGGCCAGGCTGTCCCAGGTGCTGAAACAGCTGAGAACCGGATCATCGAACCATTGCAGGGTTGAATAGGCCGGAACTCCCCGCACCAGGGTTTCATACCCTTGCTCTTGCAGTTTTAGCGCATAATCTTGCGCCTCTGTTTCGGAAAAATAGCCCCGATAACTGACGCAGCCCGCGATGGGAAAACACCAGGTTTTGGCGTTCAAGGAGAATTCAGGCGCAGCGACCACATTCCACAAGGCGTAGTCGCGATCCAGCTCGACATAGGTGCGATAACTGTTGTTGTGGGGCAGCATCAGTTGTTGTGAGGCAAAGTCGCGAATTTGCAGAGCCCGTTCCAACTGGCGGCGCTGAACTTCGGGCAGCTGATCAGACGTGAGGAGCTTTTCGATGGGCTCGCGTTTACGCAGAATTTCAAGCTGCCCCTTGGCGGCTTGATAATAGTAAGGCGCGTCACTGCAAGCGCTCAGAAAGACAAGCGCAAGGCCTAAAATGCTCAAACCGGAAAAGCGCCAGGTCGTCATCGGGGGGTTCTCCTTAGCTCCGTAGACACCGAGCCTGAGCCCCCCATTCCACGGGCTGCATGAATTCCTCCCTTGCACTTAGCTGTCGCTATCCGGGCGACAGCGACCGGTTCTATGGCGGCCACGGGTTTACGCATGGTGAAGAGTTATCATCAGATAAACGATTTCGTAAAGTGCCGCTTGGTGGCATCTTGTAATTTACTGACCGCATTAAAGGATTCTTTCAGCAATTCCTGTTCTCCCTTGGTCAGTTGATGGGGGTCGAGATAATGACTGCCGGATTGGCCCTGCTCAAGCAGGGAAATCTCCTGGCGCAAACGTAAAAACGTCAGGGCCTCAAAGGCGGCTTTGATGTGCTCGGCGGTTTCAATTTCAAAAACTCGCTGGTCGGTGAGGGCTGCCAGCCGTGCCAGGGTAGAGGTTTGGGTCAACTCTTTTTCGAGGGCAAACATACGAATGCAATCGACAATGAAGAGAGTGCCACCCTGTTTGATGGAAAGCTGGCCCTTGTGTTCGCCTTCCTTTTCGAGGAGAAAACGGCCCAACAGGCCCAGGGGAACCCGATAATTTTGATCCAGGGTCATCATGTGATAGAGAAAACGCCGGTAGTCACGAATCTGGGCGAAAACCAGCTGGTGCAGGCTATCAACCAGCTTAGTGTTACCCTCAAGGCCGATAAAATCGAAAAAAATTGACGAGTAACGCACCTTTTGCGGTTCGGGATTGTTGATCCAGTCCTGAATACGAAGCTGCCAGTCGCGCAAGCGTCCACGCCACGCCGGATTGTTGGCCATCACCAAACCATGACAGAGGGGATAGCCGACGTAGGCGCAGGCGTCAACCAGCTTCTGACTGAAGGGGCCAAAAAAGGCATCAACTTCCGGCTGGAGGTGGTCGGGATAATCTTCGAAAACAAAGCCGTGATCCTGATCGGGGTTGAGCAGCATTTCGTGCCGCCCTCCGCTGCCCATTAAAAGAAAAGCATAATCGACCTTAGGTGGTTTGAGCCCGCTCGCCAGCAGTTGATCAAAACAGAGGGCGTAGATTTTTTTCAGAATGCTGGTGTGAATATAAGAAATAATTTCGAGCACTTCGGGGGTTGAGTGGGTTTCCGTCAGCAGGGCACGCGCGACGGTCAGAATTTCACATTTGATTCGTGCCAGTTCTTCAAAATTGTTGACATCGCCAATCGAACCGACCATGAGCATGGCTTTCTGGCTACGGAAACGCATGAGATCGGGCAGGGTGATGATACCGACGAGTTGCCCGGCATCAATGACCGGCAAGTGTTTAATTCCGTTCACGGTCATGTAGTTGAGGGCTTCATACATGTAGGCTGACGGGCTCATGGCATGCTGGTGATTGGACATGAGTCCGGCGGCGGTGCTGGTTTCACAATGGCCCTGATCCGTTGCCAGCACCTTACTGACCAGATCTTTTTCCGTAATGATGCCGCAGGGGTTATCTTGTTCATCGACGACGACCAGGGAGCTGATTTTTTTTTCTGTCATGATGCGGGCAATTTGATGGGCAGTGGTGCTGAGTTCGCAGGTAGCAACCGGCGAATGCATGATTTCGGAAAGCCGCTTGCGGAAGGGATAGGCTTCCATCTGGGTTAAGGCGTTGACGCTGTTTTCCTTAACAATTTCACTATATAGGCTGCGCACCCGGCTTAAAATGATGCGGCTGAAATATCCGTGCAGTTGCGGATAATCGTCGGCGGTCTTGACTAAAATATCACGTGGGATGAGAAAACAGCTGGTCGCGGTAACCGCCCGCGCGCCACCGGTGTAGGGTTCTTCGGTAAAAATGGGCGTGGCACCAAAAAACTGGCCTGGTTTGCGGTAGTCAACCACCATTTCCTGACCGCCGGGCACAGTTGCGGTGATTTCGACCATGCCCTGCTGAATAACGTAAAGGAAACCCGTGGGAGGGGCATTCTGCCTAAAAATATAGCTATCCGCCGCAAAGGTCTGCTCGGTGGCGCAATCGCGGAACTTTTTTACAATCTCTTCGGGTAAAATATCGAAGGGAGGCGTGTCTTTTAGATGGCTGAGTCCCATGGGGCTTTCTCGCTAAGGGGTAAGTAAACTGTGGTGAGCTACGAACCACGGTTTACGAACGGGAGTTTTTGTCAAGTAACAGGGCGGCAATAAAGCAGCCGACGCTGGCAGTCATCAGCTCGGCACTGTGCACGAAAAAACTGCCGGTCACCAGCAGGTCAACCACCATCAGGACCACGGCCAAGGCTGCACAGCATTGAGACATTCGCCGTCGAGTCAGAATTTTGCTTTTCAAAAAAAACTCCGTCAGGCCGCTTTCAATAGGCGGTGGCGCTTTTGCCGGGGGCCTGTTGTTCTTCAATATAGCCCGGCAGGTTGTGCATTTTGCGTAAAATATTGTCACCGCGGCGGCTTGATTCTTTGTCGAGCTTGTCTTGCATCGCCTTGGAGACCAGAATATTAATGAGAAAAACCAGCGGGCAGACGATCAGGGCGCTGGAGGTGGCGGGTAAAATCCCGTCGCCGCTGAACATGGGTATTTTAAAGATCCAGCCGAGCATCGCCAGCAGGGTCATGCCCAGGCCGAAAATCATTCCCGCCAGGGTACCGTATTTATTGGAACCGGAATACCAGATACCCAGAACTACAGCGGGAAAGATGGTATTGCCGGCAATGGCAAAGGCCATGGCGACAATTTGCGCGATTAAAGCCGGTGGATTTAACGCGAAAATGATCACCACCGCGCAGAGCAGGGCGGTAAAGATCCGTCCGACCCGCAGGGCCTGACGATCGGTACACGTGGGTCGGTAGATGGTGGCGTACCAATCGTGCGCAATGGCCGAGGCCCCGGCGACCAGCAGGCCGGCAACGGTTGAAAGCCCCGCCGCTAGGGCTCCGGAGGCCAGATAACCAATAAAGGTGCTCCCCAGCCCTGCGCGTTCCGGCGCCGACAGAATGATGACGTCGGCAACCATTTTACCCCCGCCCGGATTCCAGAATTGTCCCATGGCGGCGTAGACCGGCGACGACCAGTAGAGCAGACCGATGAAAAACAGCCCCCAGAGCACGGAACGGCGCGCGACGTCCTCATTTTTGACCGTATAAAAACGGATCATAATATGGGGCAGGCCCGCAGTACCGACCATTAAAGTGAAAACCAGGGCGATAAAATGATAAAAATCTCCCTGACCCCAGGGGAGATAGGTGTCACGCAGCCTGGCAGTGGCAGCGGGATCAAGTTGGCCTGCGGCGGTTTTTCCGCTCATCAGGTCGGAAATAATGCTGCCGTATTCAAGCTGGGGCAGCAGCCCCGTGCCGCCAGCCTTGCGCATCAGTAGCCAGAGGGGAATTAAAAAAGCTGAAATCAGCACCACATATTGAATCTGCTGATTACGCGTGACGCCGGTCATGCCGGAAATCAGCATGTAGGTACAAACGACGCCGGCGGCAAAAAAGACGCTGGCGGTGTAACTCATGCCGAAAATCCAGCCGCAAATCAGGCCGATTCCCTTAAACTGGGCGGTGGCGTAAGTAATGGCAATCAGCACCGTGACTCCGGCGGCAATCAGCCGCACGCCATTGCTGTTGAAACGATCACCAAGAAATTCCGGGATGGTGTATTTGCCGAAGCGACGCAGTTGCGCGGCGATCAGGCAGAGCAGCAGCACATAGCCGCCGGTCCAGCCAATAATGTAGCCCAGGCCGAACCAACCCTTGAGGTATAGCAATCCGGCAACGCCCATGAAGGATGCCGCCGACATCCAGTCAG
>JAACTI010000380.1 GCA_009993495.1 Deltaproteobacteria bacterium
GATTTTAAGGAATATGAAGTTGATGGCCGCACCCTTGGGCTCGGGCAGGTGGAAGTAGTGAATTTTCATTTTTTTTATGAGCGTCAGCAAGAGATTGAAGCCGAGCTGAAGAAGCTGCGCCAGGAAAAAGGTTATGCCCTGGCGGCTTTGCTGGTGACGGACATTGTCGAAGGAACCAGCCTGTTGCTGGCTCTTGGCCCGCAGGAGTTGCCTCTGATTATCGGTTACCCGCAGCAGGAGGAGAATCTGTATCAGGCACGCGGGGTGCTGTCACGCAAAAAACAGCTGGTACCGCATTTGTTGAAAATATTCAAAAATTGATGGCGGATTTTGCTTAACCATGGGGGCATAAAAAAACCCCGTGTCAGGAGGGGAAACACGGGGCAAAGGGGTTGTTGTTGTGCCCCCATTGTAAGCTAAAATTAATTTTAGTCAAGTTAAAATTTGAATATTTTAAAAAAGGAGATTGCTTATGATTCAGCCGGTCATTTTATCAGGTGGTTCGGGGTCGCGTTTGTGGCCCCTGTCGCGGGAGGAATATCCCAAGCAACTTCTGCCCTTGCATGGTGAGCAAACCCTGTTGCAGCAAACAGTTTCACGCCTGGTGGGGTTGCCAGATGTCTTGAGCCCTCTGATTGTGTGCAACGAAACTCACCGCTTCCTGGTTGCCGAGCAGGTGCGACAGGCTGGTTGCCGATCCGCAACCATTATCCTTGAGCCCTGTGGGCGCAATACCGCGCCTGCGGTGGCGATTGCGGCATTGCAGGCGCGGGCGGGTGGCGAAGATCCTCTGTTGCTGGTTTTACCCGCCGATCACCTGATTCAACGGGTCGATCTTTTTCAGCAGGCGGTTGTTGCCGGAATCGAACTGGCTGAGCAGGGCGGGCTGGTGACCTTTGGAATTGTGCCGGACAAGCCGGAAACCGGCTATGGCTATATTAAAGCGGGTGCCGTTTGCGGCGCTCAAAATGGGCATCACAAGGCTTTCCGGGTCGAGAGTTTTGTTGAAAAACCAGATCTGGCAACGGCTGAGACTTATATCGCTGCGGGCGATTATTTTTGGAATAGTGGCATGTTCCTCTTCAAGGCTTCAACGTATCTGGAAGAGCTGCATCGTTTTGCCCCGGCGATGCTCGCTAGCTGTCGTCAGGCCCACGCGGCCCTGGCGGCTGATCTGGATTTTATGCGCCTCGATCCACAAGTGTTTGCCGCCTGTCCGGCCGATTCGATTGATTATGCGGTGATGGAAAAAACCTCTCAGGCCCTGGTAATTCCACTTGATGCCGGTTGGAATGATATTGGTTCCTGGTCGGCATTGTGGGATGTTGGTGAGCTGGATGCCGCCGGTAATCTTGTGCGCGGCGACGTGTTGACCCAGGCCGTCAGCAATTGCTATCTGTATGCAGGCAGCCGGATGCTGGCCGCGGTGGGAGTCGAAAATCTGATCATGGTCGAGACCGCCGACGCCGTGTTGGTGGCTCATCGCGATCATGCCCAGGAGGTTAAGCAGATTGTCGGTCAGTTGAAGGGCCAAAACCGCACGGAGGCGTTTCTGCACAAGCGCGTTAATCGCCCCTGGGGGGCTTACGAATGTGTAGATGTCGGCGAACGCTTTCAGGTGAAACGCATCAGTGTCCAGCCCGGCGCTTCGCTGTCATTGCAGATGCATCATCATCGGGCGGAACACTGGGTGGTGGTGCGGGGCACAGCGCGGGTGACCTGCGAAGGGGAGAGCCTGATTCTGAGTGAAAATCAGTCGACTTATATTCCCCTCGGCAAGACCCACCGGTTGGAGAACCCTGGTCAAATCCCTCTGGAGTTGATCGAAGTGCAGTCGGGCAGCTATCTGGGCGAAGATGATATTGTGCGCTTCGAAGATCACTACGGTCGTTGATCCTTAGGCACTGACCCGCTGAATGTTGAAGTTTTTAGGGGGGCAGTGCGCTTGTCGCCGTTATTCCATAGAAACCTCGGGTTCAATAACGTAGCGCTTGATCTTACGGGTGGTCGTTTTGGGAAATTCGTCCTCGCGCAGGCTGAATTT